>JAPYTY010000104.1 GCA_029942065.1 Acidobacteriota bacterium
GTTCGGCACCGGGCGCAACCCTCAATCCCATTGCCGGAGTGATTGCGGTGGCCATGGCCACTTCCATGTCGCTGATTCTCCCCTGCTCGACGCCGGCCACGGCGATAGTCTTCGGCAGCGGCTACGTTCGGATTTTGACGATGTTCCGAAAGGGCATGATACTGGCATTGACGGGCGCCTTGATTTGTATCTTTTTTGCCTACACCCTTGCGGATTGGGTCTTCCCCTGGCCGCCGCCTCAATAAAAGTTGTAGGGGCGTACTGCGTACGCCCACAAGACGATCTTTATTGGTGGCATGAACAGGGCGCTCTCGGTGCGCCCCGGCTCAAGCCATCCGATTCAACTGGGTCTTGAGACGGCGTGTGAAGTGTGCTCTCATTCGATTTTGTCCTGTCCGGCCTCTGATTCCAGGGCGGATCCCACCGCTGTCCCCCCCCCCCACAAGGTGAGGAATCAGGAAGCCTGTCAGGGTAAGGGTCATCGTCACCAGTTGTTCCACCAAGGGACTGCCAGGGTAGGGAATCAGGAAGGAACCGGCCAGCAACACGCCTCCCAGGGTGAATCCGGCCGTACTTCGCACCACCAGTTTTCTGGAACTCCCGATCGAAAGGCCTCCCATGCATCCCGCAGTCCCAAAACCCATAGCGCCCATGGCCGTGCAATAGGAAATTGCTCCACCCGGACCCTGGCCGGCTGAGAGAAACCGGAGGTAGGTGAACATCTGGCTGATGAAGATGCCTCCCACCAGAAAACCGGAGGCATAGCCCCAGGTTGCCCGGCGGCCGATGCCCAACCAGTATCCGCCAATGGCGCCGCCGCTGAAAAAAGCAAGCAGCAGCCCCACCTGGCTGGAGGCGGGGGGAATCGGTCTGATCCAGGGTAGGGTGGGGGATAAAGATCTGAAAAAAATCGGGGAAGCACTGCCATGACCAGCAGAGCCGCAAGGGCTCCGACCCCGAACCCTAGCGCCGCCTGGAGAGGGTTAGCAGCACTGTTGTTCGGGAAGACAAACACGGGGTTCAACCTCACCCTGAGGTGCAAAAACGGTGAAGTGGCTCCTGAACGGAGCCGAGCTCAGGATGGCGGCCGTCTTTTCACACACTTCCTTTAGGGTACCGACCTGAAAGACATGATCCGGGTCAGGGTCGAGCTGCATGGAGACTCCGGGTCCGTGAAAGATAGCGTACTGACCCTTCCAGAAGCATTCTCCTTTCGGATCCACCACCGGTTTGAAGGATTCTATGGCCACCGAATAGAGCCGGACCTCCTCCACTTGCTGGGTTTCCTGGTCGGAAAGTTTTCCGCTCGAGCCTTCACCCTCCAGATCAAAGTAGTTGTGCAGGAGTTGTTTTCCTGCGCTCCAAAGATACAGCGGGGTCAGGGTGACGCCGTGAAAACCTGCCTGGTTAAGCCTTTCGCTCAGTTGTTGAAAGGAGAGAACTCCGGCGACACAGTCCGCCCAGGCTCGTTCGTTCTGCTGGAGCTTGAGGGGGAGCGGCTGGTAGGAGACGATGTCGGCAAAGGAAAGCTTGCTTCCTGGTTTGAGGACTCGAAACATCTCACGGTAGGCCGTTTCCTTGTCGGTGGCGAGATTGTTAACGCAGTTGGACAGGATGACGTCGATGCTGTCGGCCTCCAGCGGGATCTCGACGTCGAACTGACCCTTGATGAAGCGAACATTGTCGTAACCCAGCGCCTCCGCGACCTGGGGTTGGAATCGTTTGGCCTGGCGGAGCATCTCCTCGTTCATATCCAATCCGAAGACCTGTCCCTGAGCCCCGACCTTACGCGCCGCAATGAAGCAATCTCGACCGAACCCCGGGCCCAGATCCAGCACCGTTCTTCCAGGGTCCAGTGTCTTTAATTCGCTGGGAATACCACAGCCGTAGTTTCGCTCCAGCACTTCATCCGGGATATGACCCAGATCTTCAGGAGGAAATTCCTCTCGGTAGTCCACTCCGCAACAAAGATCCTTCAAGGTTTCCTGGGCAGCCCTGGAGTAGGTATCAAGGATAGCTTCCTTACTCATTTGATCGGATCCTTTCCGTCTTCGGGGCAAGCTAAGGTTCGAAACAGTATATTCGACTTTCGACCCTTACGGCCAGCCGTACTGTCGCGCCTCCGACAAACTTCCAGGGGAGGTGCGGATTGACTACTCCGGGGCAAAGTGAACTTCGATGGTGGTGAGGGCTTCCACCGGAATCCCCTCCCGGGTGGCGGGCAGAAATTGCCAGTGGTCGATGATGGTTGCAAGGGCGCTTTCCGCCAGCAGAGGGTGAGGGCACTCCAGCAACACGAAACGATCAGGATCCAGCTTCCCTTCAGCTGAAATGACACCTCGGATGACCACCCTGCCTTGTGCCGACAAACCCGCCGGGTAACGCGGCTGAGGGTTTTCAAGGGGCAGTGGATGGCTGGAATCGCTGCTATCCGCGAGGTCTGAAAAGAGGGGAATGGCCTGGACCGGGGTCAAGAAGGCGTAGAGGGTTTGCCGTGAAGTCTTGCGAATCATGGCCAGCACGGTCCGGTCGGTATGGACTTCTATCGGGATATTCTCAAACTTGAAGCCCTTGTATTCGCCGCTCAAGGCCAACTGGTAGGAGTGGTCCTCCCATTGGGTGGTTTTCAACTCATAAGAAAGACCGGTAAAAGGGCTGCGGTGGGAAGCTTGATTTCCTCTTAAAGTCTGCTCGGAGAGGGTATGGATGCTGAGAAGAATGACCTTTCTGGGGATCTGTAGGCCTTCCGGCAGAGTAAAGTGCTGGAGCTTTCGAAAAGGCGCATACATACAGGAGAACTGCTGAGGAAACCCGGCTGAAGGCAGGTCCACGACATTGAAATTGCCGGGTTCGGTCTCGGAAGAAACTGTATAGGGATAATCCTCAAAGAAGATCAGATGCAGCGCCAGATCCAGCCCGGAGGTCTCGGCGGAGTTTCCTCGTGGAAAAGGGAGGAGGCTTTGGTGGACTCCCAGTGAGATGAGAAACAGGAATGAAACCGTTCTGAAAACCAGAATCAACCCTCCTGAAGCTTTTACATAGATCCGAGTTTTCGAAGTATATACCATTCCCTGGAGTGTTCAAAAACCTTTCAGAGTACAATGAATTGTTCCATTGGAGGGTGGAGTACCGGTGAGCAGAATGACAACCAGATCGATGAATGATTACCTCAAACGGGACATTCGGCAGCGTTTATCCGACTCACCGCCCCGTATTCTGACCAAGAACTATGCTGGGGAAGCCGCCGTTCTGATCTGCATCTTCCTACGTGAGGGCGAGCCTTATTTCCTTCTCACCCAGCGTAGCCAGCAGGTGGCCACCCATAAGGGGCAAATTTCCTTTCCCGGAGGTGTGCGCGATCAAGGGGACGCCACCCTGTGTGAGACGGCTTTAAGGGAGACGGAAGAAGAAGTGGGGATCACGGCTGACTGGGTTGAGATTCTTGGGCAGTTCGATGAGTATCGTTCCAAGACCAACCTGCTGGTCACTCCCTTTGTCGGGTTTCTCAGGGAAGGATTCACGGTTTCGCCCTACCCCCGGGAAGTGGAGCGGATTTTGGAAATCCCCCTGAATTTCTTCTCTCAGGCCACACCTCGAGAGGAAGCCCGCCAGCGCCACGGAAAAGAGGTGACCCTTTATTTCTATGACTATGAATCAGATGTTGTCTGGGGGTTGACGGCGGCCATCATCCGGGATCTGATGAAGCTGTTGAGGTAGGTCTTGTTGATCAGGGGCCCTCACCACAGAGACACAAAGAAGACTGTCCCAGGGCGGGACGCCCTGAAACAGACTCTGTCGCTCCTTCGGAGCGAGACCTGAGGAGTGAGTGTAGGGGCGCACTGAGCGCGCCCACAGCAAGGACTGTTATGTTAAGAAGGGCGGGCCGTGCGCCCCTACAACAGGCTGCAAGATCCTGCCTAATTGAAACGTGGAACCTGAAATGTGAAACCTGAAACGTGAAAAAACAGGTCCAAGACCTGCTTTTTTCAGTCCTTATACGTTCCGAACAACTCGTAGGTCTTGGTGGTCCGGCCCAGAAAAAATCCGGCCGCAATCGGGAGCGTGTCTTTTTCCTTGAGTTGAAAGCGCTGGTAACAATCCTTCACTTCGTGGACAAAGAGGATGTCATGCCCGTAACAATTGTCCCCATCGTTTTTAACCGCCAGGCTGGAGAGGGCTTGAAAGAGGTCCTCTTTTTTGGCTGTTCCCATTCCCAGAGCGGCGATGACGGCGGTGGCTGAAGCATAAGGATCGGTATGGCTCACCACTGTTCGCAGCACACCCAGGGGATCCACCGGGCACAATTCCCGGGCCAGTTCGTCAACCTGACGATTGTGGTCCATTTCCCGACTTTGCTTGGAGGCCTGGTGCACAACCGCTGCCGCCACGGTCACAGCATAGGTCTTTTTTTCCGCATCGAGTGCAGACCACTGCTGAAGTGAGTAACAGAGGTGAAAGGCTCGCATGGGCCAGATCCAATCTCCCGCGCGTGAGTTGGAGAGAGCCTGCGAGGCCGCTACCAGCAGTACCTCGTATACGGCATCCAACCCGGCCCCTGCTTTGGCCAGAGCAGTCAGTGCGCTCAGGGCATCCTGCATACTGCCGCCAAAGAGAAGAGCTTTTTCCGCTTGAAGGTAGTGGTCACTTGAAAGGGAGCCTTTATTGCCTAGCAGTGAAGACAGGGATCCCCTGGAAAAATTCCGGACCTGCTCCGAGAGGGCTCGGTCCTTCGGAGCCACCACCAGGAAGTGTAGAGCCGGGCAGAGGATTTCTTCTGATTGGTTCCATCCGAGCGATTCGGCCAGATGCCAGGACTGGAACAGATAGAGGAATTTATGGCTTCCCTGAAAGGTGTCATCGAGAGCGTGCTGGAGGGACTTTTGCCGGAAAAAGGTGCGATCCTCTTCACCGCCCAGGAGACCTTTTGCCCAGCTGAGAGCCTCTTGAAAGTTCCCGGCATCGGAAGCCTCCTCGAAATGCTTCCACCGTGTTTCCAGGTCGCCTTCCTGGTTGGCAGAAACCGCTCCGGGATCCAGGGATTGGCGCTTTTTTTCTTTGGTGGCGAACCAGGATTGTTGAGCGAAGGGCTTCCAGCGGCCATCTTCCGAACCCGCCGCCTGAGATAACAAGGAGGCTGAAATCAGGCCGAAAAAGCTGTGGGGCACGGAATCATCGTAGTAGTGATGGTAGAGCCGGGTCGGCAGGTAAGCCGCCACTTCACCCAGAAAAGCTTCCGGAGTTTCAAATCTTTCTTCGGCCTCCTTGAAGAGAGGGACAAACTCCTTGATCTTGGTGGTATGGAACAACTTATCCAGAAAATCGCTCATTTCCGATACTCCTTTAGCCGATAATCATTCATCATAAGTGATAGCGGCAGGAATGAGAAGGGGATCCTATTGTAAAATAAGGCCATGATTGATCGTCGTAAAACCGTGACCGTAAAAGTTGGGGATGTCTGTGTCGGCTCCGAGCACGCAATCGTGGTGCAGTCGATGACCAACACCGATACGGCGGATATCGAGTCCACGGTTCTACAGGTGGGGCAGCTTTTTGAAGCCGGATCCGAACTGGTCCGGGTGACGGTCAACACGGAGGAAGCCGCCCGGGCAATTCCTGAGATTGTCCATCGGTTGGAGGAACAGGGACTCCAGGTTCCCATCATCGGCGACTTTCACTACAACGGTCATCTCCTTTTGACCCGTTTTCCCGAGTGTGCTGAAAAACTCCACAAGTATCGCATCAATCCCGGGAATGTTGGAATGGGCCGCCATCATGATGAGAACTTCAAACAGATGATCGAGGTGGCCCTGGAGTACCACAAGCCTATTCGGATCGGGGTGAACTGGGGATCGCTCGATCAGAGGTTGCTGGTCGAACTCATGGATTCCAACGCCCGTCTCCCTGAGCCCAGGGAGGCGCACCAGGTGCTGATGGATGCCATGGTCCGGAGTGCCCTGGAGTCAGCCCAGTTGGCCGAGGAGTACGGGTTACCTCATGATCACATCATCCTCAGCGCCAAGGTATCGGCCGCTCCTGATCTCATCGAGGTGTACCGCCGGTTGTCCGGCCTGTGTGACTATCCGCTGCATCTTGGACTGACCGAGGCGGGAATGGGAACCCGCGGCGTGGTGGTCAGTACCGCCGCTGTTTCGGTCCTGCTCGAGCAGGGAATCGGGGACACCATTCGAATCAGTTTGACGCCTTCACCGGGAGGCGATCGGACCGAGGAGGTGTCGGTGGCTCAACAGATCCTTCAGTCCTTGCAGATTCGAAGCTTCTCACCCCAGGTCAGTGCCTGTCCCGGCTGCGGCCGAACCACCAGTACCTACTTTCAGGAGCTGTCCGAAGATATTGAACGGCACGTGAAGGTCAAATTGTCCCACTGGAAGAACACCTATCCGGGAGTCGAAAGGCTGAAGGTGGCGGTGATGGGGTGTATCGTCAATGGGCCCGGTGAATCCAAGCACGCCGACATCGGAATCTCCTTGCCAGGTACCGGCGAAGATCCAAAGGCTCCCGTCTACATGGATGGGAAACACCTCAAGACGCTCAAAGGCCCTCGGATCGCTAAAGAGTTTCTGGAGATACTGGATGAGTATGTGAGCAAAAGGTATGCTCAAGGAGTTGTCGAAATCGACAGTGAATAGGAGCCAGGAGACAGAAGACAGAAGAGGAACCATCCTGACTGGTGATCCCTGACCTATTAAAACGTGGAACGTGGAACGCATTTGCGATGATCAAGGTTGAACATCTAACCAAGCAGTACGGATCGCACACGGCGATTGATGATGTGAGTTTCCAGGTCCAGAAGGGTGAGGTTCTGGGGCTCCTGGGACCCAATGGTGCGGGCAAGACCACGACCATGCGAATCCTGTCGGGATTTTTCCCGGCTACCCGGGGCACTGCGTTGCTGGCGGGATTTGACGTCTTCGACCAACCTTTGGAGGTGAAGCGAAGAGTGGGATACCTGCCCGAAAATCCGCCGCTTTATGGGGAACTGACGGTGGATACCTACCTTCGATTTGTCGCCACCATCAAGGGGGTCGGCCGGGGCCGACTCCAGTCGTGCCTGGGCAAGGCAAAGGAA
>JAPYTY010000105.1 GCA_029942065.1 Acidobacteriota bacterium
CTCAATGGTTTCCCTACATCGCCCTTACAGGGCTCCTTTACTAACAACACCTTCAATCCTGGGGCTCACGCCCCAGGCTATTTCACATCACCCCTTTGGGGTTCTGCATTCTGAATTCCACGCCCGAAGCACGCTTATCCTGACTCCTTCTTGTTGGCGGCTCCCACTCTCCGGACACCGGAAACGTGGAACGCGCTGGTCGAAGACCAGCGGCCGGCCTACTGGTAGAGGCGGGAGCCGGCGGGGAAATGGCCGCCCAGGCTTTCTTTCAGGATAAGGTGATTCTCGAAGATTTCCTTAACCATGCTGGTTGCCGTTGTGCTGCCGTCGCGTGACTCGATCATGATGGCCGTGCCCACGGTGCCGGGAGAACTCCATTCCACCACCAGATCGGTTTCCCCTGCTTCCGCTCCAAGAGCCAGAACCCCCACTTGTTGCGACTGTTGAGCCCACAGCAAGACTCCGCTCAGGCCCACCAGGAGTAGTACCCAGAAAACTACAAACCTTTTCATACCTGAAATCATACTCGACGAGCCTGAATAGAAGGGGCTGTTCGAAATCCTGATGGGTCCGCCCCGGAGGCGGGGAGGATGATCCGGGCTATTCCACTCTTTTGACCAACAAAAACCTCCGGCCATCCATGCTGTCCCAGTTGGCCCGGGAACCGGGGCTGCTGACAAAATCACCCTCGAACAAAACTTGAGGTGTCCCGATTCTCAGAGTGGGGTTGGTGGTGACCTCCACCGCCATTCGCTGGTTCCCATTGCGGTAGAACAGCTCCGGGCTCCCCAGCGGCCAGAGCACCTCCACCCCTCCCTGGGTGGTGATCTGCCGCATGGGCTCCGAGTCGGGAAAGGCCCGGATCACGATCTCATACCGGCCCGTCTCCTTGGAGGTGTGAACCATCCAGCGTCCATCCTCCGAAAAGCCAATCCCTCCCTCCAGATGAGGTGTTCTGAGGAAAGGCCAGGGCGTTCGGTCCCCCTCGAGCGGGAGCATCCAGACATCCCGATAGGTTTCCGGATGGATCTCATAAAAGGACAGGGTATTACCGTCAGGGGTAAACTTCTGGGGCCCATGATTATGTTCCCCAAAGGTCAGGCGCTCTGCTTCTCCACTCCCATCCGCAGCCTTCCAGAAGACGTCGTGGCCGGCAAAAAATCCTGAAGGAATCTCCTGGTGCCGGTCGGAACTGAAAAGGATCCGCTTTCCATCGGGACTCCACAGCGGAAATCGATTGCCGCCTTCATGGGTCACCCGTCTGAGATCACCTGTCAGGATGTCAACGATCCAGATGTCCGGTTTGTCCTGGTGAACCTCCACTGCCAATTGCCGGCCATCGGGAGAAAGCCGCGGCAGATAATAGTGCCGCACCGGAGTCGACAGCGGTTCTTCCTTCCCCTGGCGATCGACCCACACCAGTTGTCGTCGCTCCAACCTGGGAGCCCTTGCCGGAACCACCTCGGTGACCCGAGGCTTGAAACCCAGGTCGGTTCTCTTGAGAACTGGAGAATCCGCCTCAAGCGCCATGAGACCTGCCGGAAAACCGTTTTGTTGGAGAAGGTAGGCCAATACCTCCACCTGCTCGCCCAGTTCCAGCAGCCCACTCTCACCAGGCGGCATGGTGGTTCTAATGGCAAAGAAGAGGTCGTCGACCTTGAAGCCTTTCCAATCCTGGTTTACTGCGGCCGGAGCCATGCCTTCCCACCGCTGGACAAACCGGGGTCCGACGATGGGTGAAGCGGTCGCTCCCATCAGGTTCTCCGCGTGGCAGGCCGCACATCGGGCCCCATAGATCTCCTGGCCTCGCGCCGCCTGCTCCGCCGTATAGATCCCCTCAACATCCTCCTGAGGCAGGCCCATGAGCCGCCCCTCCCCCAGAGACCCCAATAGACCCGCCAGAAGAACCCACCCAACAACCGTGGCTGATGGTGTTACCGTCGATGATGTCTGACCGTTCATTTTCACTCCTTGATGACTCCTTCACCCTTCATCCGTTTTTGAAATAGCGCTGGATGATCCGGGCAGCAGCCAGAACCGAAAGGGCTGCCTGGGGAGTTCCCGAGGGTCCGGAGCTCACCCGGGGGATAACGCTACCATCACAGATAAGCAAATTTTCGATATCATGGGATTCAAAATAAGAATTGACGATAGAGGTCGCCGGGTCCATTCCAGCACGACAGGAGCCCACCTTCTGTTCCCCCCGGGTTTGCGGAGTTAATTCCGCAAGACTGGGCGACGTGATTCTCTGCGCTCCCATCTCTTCCAGAATCTCCGTTGCCTTCTGGATCCCTTCCCGGATCCTTTGCAAGGTCAGGGTATGATCACCCCCGTAAAGCATCTTCCCTTCCCCGTCAACGAACCAGCGCCCCGGGGGCTTCACCACTCTCAGTCGTATCGTCCCGGTGCGAAGAACGCCCTTTTTCTTGATGAACCTTTTGTGCTCCCGGCCGAAATCAGGGGCCATGGCGTGCAAAGCATTCTGGTTGGGGAAACCGGATACCCCGAAATTGGCGGTCAGAAACAGCCGTCCTTCGGCATCTTCTCGGAAATCATCTATCATTCGGTATCCGGGCAAGCTTCCGATTTCCCCGTCTCCCAGCGGCCGCTCAAAAAGAGCGCTCACCGAGGGACTGAAAGGGTGCCCGTCAATGTGCTTTCCGATATTGGGGTTCTCCACCAAAATCGGATTGCCCCTCCATTCGGAAGGACCATAACCGGAACGCATCAGGAGCAAAGGGGTATTCAAATAGCCGCAACAGACCAGAATCCGGTCAGCCGAAATCTCATGGTCGGAGCCACCGCTCCGGCATAGCAATCCCCGAGTAACACCCCGTCCTCCATTTGCATCGATCAAGATCTTCTCCACATAGGTGTCGGCCAGTATTCGAACGTCGGCTCATCAAGGTTTTCTCCCTCCTGGTGAATCTCAAGGATAAGGGTATCGGGAACTGAAGGCAATAGAGTGGTGGGGAGGTACTCAAACTACAAGCCGCTCACAGAGCGGCCACTACAAGATCATGCCAACCTGAAACATGAAACCTGAAAGGTGAAACGGGGCCGCTCTTGGAGCGGCCTACTGGTAGACTCGGGAACCGGCGGGAAAAGTACTCCCCAATCTTTCCTTCAGGATGATGTGTCGCTCATGGATGTGCCTGACCCTGCCCGTTGCTGTCGCTTCTCCGTCACGATCCTCAACCGTGATGGGCATTCCCACAGAAGCCGGCGACACCCACTCCACGATCAAAATGGATTCTCCAGTGCCCACTTCGTTCGTCAACACAGCCACCTGGCGCCGCTGTTGCGCCCACAGAAACACCCCGCTCAGACCCATCAGGAATACCGAAAAGACTACAATCTTCTTCATATCCAATAATTGTACCCTTAATCCGGCGGATTAAGTGCCTCGCTTCATAAATACGATGATGGTTGCTGATGGGTCTGGTGAGGTGAGGTCAAGGAGTTGTTAGCCCAGGCTCAGAGGAGGCGATGTCCGGACATCTCCGACGACGAGCGACACAGAGTTCACCCACAACCCCCATCAGCCCGAAGGGTGACGGCAAGACGGCGTCAATTTCTTTGTCACGAACTCGACGCCGTCGCGCTCGCCACCAACGTCACCGTATTTATGGAACGAGGCACTAAGGGGAGTCACCGCTCCCCGAGGCGCACCCCTTTAGCCGATAGGATGCGTTAATTGTAGTGCAGTCAACATTTTGGAAAGACGCCACCCGGATCGATTCATCCGCTTAGTGTAGAATAGGAAGCAGTGAAAAAAAGGATTCGTCAGTTTCTTAAAAAAAATCGACAGCGCCTTTTTCAAGCGACTTTTGGTCTGCTGGTTGTGGCAGCCGCAACCGTGGGCCTGCTGGGGGGGTTGATCTTCGGGTTTGTTCTGGATCTCCCGGAGGTCGAACAACTTCAGGCAGTCCGGCCGAATATCGTCTCCTACGTCTACTCGGACGATGGTCGGGTATTGGGCCAGTATGCCCTGGAGAAGAGGACCCTGATCGACTTCGAACAGATCCCCCAGGATCTTAAAAACACCATTTTAGCCGCCGAGGACGCCGATTTTTTCAGGCACTCCGGAATCGACTTTCAACGGCTCGGGGTGACGGTGGTTCGCGACATTCTCTATGGGGAAAGAAAGGGTGCCTCCACCCTGACGATGCAGCTGAGCAAGCTGCTCTTTACGGGTTCGGAAAAAACCATCGAGCGAAAGGTCAAGGATATGCTGTTCGCCCTGGAGATCGAGAAAACCTACTCCAAAGAACAGATCTTCGCCTTCTACTGCAACCAGATCTATATGGGCCACGGCACCTATGGCGTGGCGTCGGCTGCAGACTTTTATTTCCATAAAACTGTCGAGGAACTGACGCTTGCCGAAAGTGCATTACTGGCTGGAATCATCCAGGTTCCCGGCCGACATTCCCCGATTAACCATCCCGAACAGTCGGTGCGAAGACGGAATCTCATCTTGAACCGGATGTTCAATGGAAATCTGATCAGTGCCGCCCAGTTCGATGAGGCTCGTAAGGAACGGCTTGTGGTCGAAGGAAAAAACTACGATCAAAGCCCAGCTCCTTATTTTACCGAGTGGGTTCGGCAATACCTGGAAAAAAACTACTCCACCAAACAGATCTGGGAAGGGGGCCTCAGAATATACACCACCCTGAACTACGAGATGCAGGTAGCTGGACGCAGAGCTTTACGGGAAGGCCTCAAGACCTTTGACAAAGAAAAGGTGAAACGTGAAGATCCCCTGGAAAACATCGTGGTCCAGAGAATTGAGGACCTTGAGACCTTTTCTCACCCGGAGTGGCAGCAAATTTTCTATGAGGGCCAGATGGTTCCAGGACTGGTGCTGGAATCCTCCCCGGAACAGGCGCAGGTGAAATTTGGCAGTTATACCGCCTTGATCCAACCCGAAGATATCGCCTGGACAGGCGAAGAATGGGTCAATTCGGTTCTCGAGCCGGGAAACGTCGCTGTTTTTTTGATTCGTGAGATTGAGCGGACCGACAAAACAATTCAGGCCACTCTGGATCGCACTCCGGAAGTGCAAGGGGCTCTGATGGCGATAGACAACCGATCCGGAGCCATCAAGGCCATGGTTGGGGGGTTTGATTTTCAACAAAGCGAATTCAATCGGGCTACTCAGGCCCTCCGCCAACCGGGCTCGCTGTTCAAGCCGTTTACCTACACCAGCCTCATTGAGGCCGGTTATTCACCTGAAGAATATGTCCTGGATGCCCCGGTCAGCTATCGTGACGGTCTGGGACGTATTTATGCACCGGAAAACTCTGACGGAGCGTTCCGGGGAATCATGACAATCCGTGATGCCTTTGCCCTTTCCCGAAACGTACCCACGGTTCGGCTTGCCAATGCCATTGGCATCGAAAAGGTTATCGAGACAGCCCACCGATTCGGCATTCCGCATTACCTTCCCCCTTATCTCGCCATAGCACTGGGTGCCGGAGAAGTCACTCTTCAGGAGATCACCTCGGCCTTCACCGTCTTCCCCAACAACGGATTGAGAGCTGAACCCCACTTCATCACGCGGGTGGAAGATTACAACGGCACCACGCTGTTTGATCACCAAACCCGATTCGAGCACGTCCTTTCCCCGGACACAGCCGAAAAAATGACTTACCTGCTGCGCAGCGTCGTGGAGCGCGGAACGGCGCGTCGTGCCCGGGTGCTGGAACGGCCTCTGGGAGGAAAAACAGGAACCACCAATGACTCTACGGACACCTGGTTTGTGGGGTTTGCTCCTCAGATTACAGCCGGCGTGTGGACCGGCTATGACACCAAAATTTCCTTGGGAGAGAAGGTCTACGGAGCCACCCTGGCTCTACCGATTTGGGTCGATTTCATGCAGGAAGTTACCCAGGATATGCCGGTCGAAGACTTCGAAAGCCATTATGCACCCATGGATTTGAATCTGGCCCAGGTCAGGATGGAAAGCCAGACCACTGAACCTGGCGAAGAAGAATCAAACCAACCCTGGAGCGTGGAAGACATTCCGCCGCCCCCGCCCAACTACTAGCATCACCCTTCTTGAATTGCGTTATTTTTTCCGGTCCATCACCAGATCGGAAAGGCTCAGGAGAGCATCACGATAGATGGAATCGGGGAAGGCCGAAAGAGCGTCCTTGGACAGACGGATATGTTCTTCTGCCAGAGTCTGTGACTCCTCCAAGGTTCCGTAGGCCTCGACCAGATCGATAATTCTTTGTTTGTTTTCAGGCTTGAAATCTCGGTTCTGGACAACCTCCAGCATGAACTCCTTTTCCTCGCTGCTGGCCCGCTGCATCAGGTGTATGATGGGTAAAGTGGTTCTCCCCTCGACGAAATCCTTCAACACCGGTTTGCCCAGGGTATCTTCATTGGAAGTGTAATCCAGTAAATCATCCGTCAGCTGGAATGCCATGCCAAGACCATGACCATACTGGCGAAGTTTTTCTTCCTGATCTGTATCGACTTCCCCCAATATCGCTCCCAGGCGGGCGCAACCGGCAAACAGATGGGCTGTCTTGAGCCGACAAACCTCCATGTGCTCCTCGACGGAAACATCCAACCGGCCCTGCTGATCCAGTTGGATCAGTTCCCCTTCGACCATCTCTCTAGTGATCTCAATCAGGATGTCCAGCACCCGAAAGTTGCGCAACTCAAGTGCCTGGCGAAAGGAACTCATATACAACCAATCACCCATGAGGACGGTAACCTGATTTCCCCAGGTCGCATTGACGGAAGGCTTTCCTCTACGCACGTCCGCATCGTCTATGATGTCATCGTGCACCAGCGTGGCCACATGGATCAGCTCAACCACGGAACCCAGTACAAGCGTGGACTTGCCCTCAAATCCACACAGCTTGGCCGCCAGCAGCAACAGAACTGGACGGACGCGCTTACCCCCACTGTTGTGTAGATACTCGTTGATATCATCGACCAGTCCAAAGGCGGCCTTGCTCTCTGCTTTGAGAGCAATATCCACTTCCAGCAGGTCGTCCTCAACCAATTTGAAGATGTCGTGGGGCGACAGGGTTGCACTTGAAACGC
>JAPYTY010000106.1 GCA_029942065.1 Acidobacteriota bacterium
CTTCCACGGTCATA
Organism: Acidobacteriota bacterium; assembly: GCA_029942065.1. GTDB lineage: Bacteria > Acidobacteriota > UBA6911 > RPQK01 > JADFOI01 > JAPYTY01. The sequence continues at coordinate 15 of JAPYTY010000106.1, forward strand.
CGGGATTCCCCGAATCTGGAGAGCACCAGCGGCGTCGGCATCATGCTGGCCGGGTGGACGGCGCTCACGATGACACCGGTTCCCTCCAGCTCGCGCGCCAGATCAAAGGTGAACATCACCTGGGCCAGCTTGCTCTGTCGGTAGGCCTGCGAATCATTGTAGTCGCGCTCCAGCATCACATCGTCAAAGTCAATCACCGCATTCCTCTGGCCTCTCGACGAGACGTTCACGATCCGTGAAGGGGCACTTTCGATGATTCGGGGCAGCAGCATCCGGGTCAGCAGGTACCCGGACAGGTAGTTCACCGCGAAGGTCAGCTCGTGACCCTCCACGCTGAGCAGGCGGCCGTCCTCGGGAGCCAGATGGATGCCCGCATTGTTGACGAGGACATCCACCTTTTCGTAATCCTGCAGGATGGTCTCGGCGAACTCCCGAACCTGATCGAACGAGGCAAGGTCCGCCGCATAGAACCTGGCGCTGCCGACTCCCTCCTGCTCGATCTCGTTGACCACCTCCTGACCGCGCTCGCGATTTCGGCCATGAACGATGATGTGTGCACCTGTCGAGGCAAGTTCCAGCGCGACTCCTCGGCCGAGGCCACTGGTGGAACCGGTCACGAGTATGACCTGGGGCTCGGAGGGCACCTCAACGGCCTGCGGTGCAGGTTCGGTGGCAGCCGGCCCTGAGCTGCATCCCAACGCGGCCACAGCGAGTGCCACTGCAAGGAAAACCCACAACGAAAACCCGCCGGCCCAGGGTTGACGACGGAAGCGAACCTGAGTTCTTTTTTGAGTGTTTCTGTTAGGATTCATAAAGGGAAGCTCCTTCTTTCCAGGGAGTCTAACAAGGGCGCGGAAATCCGGTCAATAAACTCTTTGGAAGCTTGGTCGAATGAATTCCCAGTCTGAGACAACCAGCGGATGGAATCACCTCTGCAGCGCTCAGCTCCCCCCTCAGGCAGGAAAATCGACCGGCAGTTTGGCCCAGATCTTTTCCAGTTCCGGTGCCTTCCACCACAGATCCGCCTTCATGTCCCGGACGATCACACCGGCGGCATTGTAGGCTGGAGCGCCGGTAATGTTTCCGCCCGGATGGCAGGAGGAACCCGCGATATACAAACCTTCTACGGGAGTGCTGTACTGGGAACACTCCGGAAAGGGGCGCTTGTCGAGAAACTGATCGGCATTGAGTTCTCCACACATCCAGTCCCCATTCTGCATGTTGGGAAGGTGCCGCGAGACATCCAGTGGACTCTGCCCAAACCAGTCCACGATGGTCTTGCCATTGATGTTGGGAGCATATTGGTTGAGCAGCTTGATCTCCTTCTCACACATCTCATCGATCACCTCATCCCAGTGCTCCGGACCTTGCTTGAGATTATATGGGGCAAGCTGCCAGAACCAGGCCACATGCTTCCCTTCCGGTGCCTGGGTGGGATCAAAAACGGTGGGAACCCCTCCGATGAGCTGAAGCCGTTGCGGAAGCTCACCCGCAGCGCACTCCTCGAGCACCACCCGAATATCCTCGGTGCTGTCCACCCCCATCACCATCAGCCAGGCCTTCATGACATTGGGATCATACTCGGCTGCCGCCCACATGGGCCGTTCGTGCAAGGCCAGATGAAGGGTCATGATGGGAGTAGTGAGGGAGTACTTGAAATTCTCAGCCCGCTTTTTCAGATGCGAATCGATCTTGTCGCCATTAATGAGCTGGAGAAAGGTTTGTTGAGGATTGAGGGTACTGACCACGAATTGTCGGGCTTTTAGAATGCGGCCATCGGCCAGGCGCACTCCGGCGGCCCTGCCGTCTTCGATCAGAATCTCTGCTGCTGCCTGACCCTCATACACCTCTCCGCCATTTTTGATGACCATCTGGTTGAGGGTATGGGCCATTCGGTGGGAAGTGCCCTTTGAGATGGTGGAAGAGATTCCGGCCGCACAGGCCACCGGTACGATGTAGCCTTGCCCCACTTCGCCTAGCTCATTGCCTCGAAGCAAAAATAGATAGGTCACCATGGCCTTGACCTGATCACTCTCGAACACTTCCTCGACCACATCATTGATGGAACGATCCGCGAACTCGTAATAGAGCTTGCCCAGCTCGCTTTTCTCGAGCATTTCTCTTTTCTTCTCGGCCTGCATGGGAGGGGAAAAGGTCTCCGGCCCGATAATCGATTGAACCACCGGTGTGAAGCGGCGATTAAAATCGCGGAAGGTCTTGGCATCTTTTTCGCTGAAGCGGGCGATGCTGGCACAGGTTTGCTCGATGTCATGATTGTGCCAGAGCAGGCAGGTCTTATCTCGAAACAACATCCCCACCGCAATTTCGGGCCAGATGTACTCCTGCCCATAACTGGCCAGGTCCAGGTCCTTGAACCAGGGAAGGTTGGGGACGGCGCGGTGGTTCTGGGAGTGGATGTTGTGCCAGAACCCGTGGGCTCGAGGATTCTCATGGGCGTCCAATCCTCCCCCCACCTCCAGATGCCGCTCCACGACCGCGACCGAAAGACCGGCTTTGAGAAGATATCCCTGAAGAATCATCCCATTGTGACCGGCTCCGATCACGATTCCATCGAATTCTTTGTCTCCATTGGTGGTCATAGTTGGTACCTTTCTCACTTAGACGGAAGCCGGAATCGAAATCCCGAGATCATCGGCAATCACTTTGGCGGCGACGTAGCCGGAAGCTCCCTCGATCCCCGCCCCGGGATGCATGGAGGCACCGCCAAGGTAAAGATTCTTGATGGGGGTCCGATAGTTGGCCAGTTCCGGAATGGGCCGGTCGGCACCCAGCTGTGCGCCGGCAGACTTCCCTCCGAAGACCGTTCCCTGGGGATACTGCCACTTGGTGACCAGGTCCTGCGGGGACATGACCACCTGTCTCAGGACATTTTTCCCTTTCATGTTGGGAAGGTATTCGCTGACCCAGTCCAGAATTTGCTGGGCATAAGAGTCGGCGACATCACTCCAATCTCCGCTTTTGAGCCGGGAAGGAACCAGCTGCCAAAGGAGAAAAGTGTGTTTCCCCGGCAGGGCCTGGGAAGGATCATGCAGGGAAGGACAGGAGACGACCGCTCCCAACCGATTGGGAACTTTTCCAGCCTGGATCTGGGCGATGTGTTCCTGAACGTCTTCTGCCGACTCGAAGCCCAGGGTCCAACGCAGGGCCCTGGAGACGTGATCGTCCTTGGCATTAACTGTAGGGACTTCGTCCATAACGGCATGAATCACGAACAGGGAAAACTCCTCCAGCTGAAACGCCTGCAACTGCGGGGCTAACTCTTGAGGGATATGCTCCGGACCCACCAGGGTCTGGAAGGTGGTTTGAAGATCGACCGTGCTGACCACCACCTTGGCGTGGAGCTCCCGTCCGGTGGAGGTCTCCACCCCCACGGCCTTGCCCTCCTCGATGAGAATGCGCTTGATCGGTGTTGAGTCCCAGACCCAGCCGTTATTGCGCAGCTGCTCCGTCCAAAGAGCCTGGGCCAGCTCATGGCTGCCTCCCTCAACGATTCGGTTGGATGCGGACGTCCCCACCACCAGCTGGAGGAAACGCCCTGCTCCCTCATAGTTGGACAGGATCCCCCGCGGGACCATGAAGTGGGAGAGCAGGAGCGCCTGGGTCATGGGATGCTTGAACTCCGCTTGAACCGCCTCCAGGGGAGTCGAATCGGAGCGCGAGTCGAAGTCTTCATGGCCCATTCCGTTTTGAGCGGGATTGAGGAGGTAGGGCTGATAGTGGGAGCTCAGTGCGGAATGGAAGGCCTCCGAGTGTCGACGCCAGGCCTGGGCATCCTCTTTGGACCAGCGGGCAATCTCTGCTTCCGTCTGCTCCAGGTCGGAAAACAGGGTCAGGCTTTCCCCATCCCGTTTCAGGAGACTGCTCTGCACGGGAGGATGAATATAAATGGCATTGGCGTTCACCAGATCCAGGTCCTGATAGATAGGAGTGACCTGGACGGTGTCGTGATAGTAGGAACCCGTATTGTGCCAACAACCCAGGATGGTGCACTCCTCGGTGGAAAGTCCTCCCCCGGATTCCAGACGACGTTCACATACCAGGACCTTCTGGCCCGCCTTGCCCAGGTAGTTCCCCAGGACCAGGCCGTTCTCCCCTGCACCGATGACAATCACATCAAAGGTATCTTCACTCATTGTTTCTTATCCTCTCTTTCCGCGGTTCCCATGGAGTGCCGATGATGATGCCTTCAAACTTCTAGCCCGGAAGGTTCACCTCCGCAAGGGCCCTTTTTAGCGGCTACCGGATGGGGATGTTCTGGAGATATCCGGCCTCGACTTTGGGATCATTATTCATAGCCACCACAGATCACCCTCACCTGGAGATTGCAGATCACTCCTACTTTACATACTTTAAAATCTAAAATATATAAAATGGCGGGCAGAGAGACAAGGGCTTAATGGTGCCATTCCCTGGGTTTTTTGAGGGCGTGATTGGCAGCAACGGGGGGGAGAGCCAATGCTCAGAGCCGAGTTCGTGTACAATGCATCTGGCTCTACAATCAGGTTCCTGGAAAAAGAGGTAGTTTCTGTGAGCGTGTATTTGGTCAATCCCAGTGACGTGTCCTTTGGCATCAGCCTGGTGGCGCCGCGGTGGCTTTACGTCCTGGCGGGTGCCACTCCACCCAGCTTCGGAGATCCCATCGTTGTCGATGAAGGTCTCGAACCCCTCGATGCCGAGAAAATTCAAAAAGGCGACATGGTCGGAATTGGAATCCATACCTCCAACGCACGGCGAGGTTATGAGGTCGGGCGAACGGCTCGGGAGCGTGGCGCTTACGTGGTTTTTGGCGGCATTCATGCCACCCTGTACCCGGAAGAGGCCTACGAGATGGGGGGAGCCCATGCAGTCGTCAAAGGCGATGGCGATGTGATCTGGGCCAAGGTGCTGGCCGATTGCAGCAACGGGGGTCCCCAGCAGCTCTATGAAGGTGGGCAAATCGAGGGCGACCAGTTTACTCCGGCACGCTGGCAGCTACTGCCCTTGAATCGCTATATGTGGGCCTCGGTTCAAACGGTGCGGGGATGCCCCAAGCATTGTTCGTTCTGTTCGGTCTGGCGTACCGATGGACAGCGCCCCCGCGAACATGGCGCCAGCGCGATTATCCGGGAGATCGTGGAACTGCGGCGCAAGGGATTTCGATTTATCGTCCTGGCCGACGATAATTTCTATCCGGTGACGCTCCAGGACCTGAAGCAAGCCGAAGGCCTTGAAAACCCCAGACGTTTCGAAGAATTGAAGGCGATGCGCCAGGAGAGATTCGAGTTGATGGAGCGTCTGTCCGAACTCCCTGATGACATGGTCTTTTTCACCCAGATCACGATGGAGGTCGCCGACGACCCAGAATTCCTGAAGGCCATGTCAGCGGCCAAGATCAAAGGAGCGCTGGTGGGAGTCGAATCAGTCACCGAGGAAGGGTTGAAGGCCATCTACAAGGACTTCAATGCCTCGGGGGAGAGCCTGGTAAAGCAGCTCCAGACATTCCGGAAACACGGCGTGTACGTGCTGGGATCCTTTATCTTTGGATTGTCCAGCGATCGCCCGGAAACCTTCGATGCGACCACGGAACTGGCGCAGGAGGCAGAACTGGCCTTCGCCCAGTTCGTGACCTTGACTCCCTTCCCTGGAACCGTGGATTTCCAGCGCTGGGAGAAAAAGATGGCCGACGATACCACCCGGATCGCCGGCTTTCCTTTGACCCGTTACTGGCTCATGCCACGGGCCATGCGGCCGCGACTGGCGATCTCTCATCCCGTGATGTCGGGCGAGGAAATCCGCAGCCATACCCAGCGGGTTTGGGATCGTTTTTACAGCCTCCCTCTGGCCTGGAAGCGATCCGACTTTCTCAAATCGCTGCGCAATCGCCTTGCCTATGTATTGATGTCCAAACTCTACCGACAGATGTACGGCAACACCGGGATCGCCACCGATAGTGCCCGGATCAACCGGGCGGTGAGCTGGGCACGATGGATGGCTAAGCCCACCCTGCGGCTGTTTCATGGCCAGCCGATGCCGGATCTGCAGGTACCGGCTCGAAGTCGGTAAAAGAAGGCCCCGCCTTACCCAGTGATCTTTTAACTGTCCGCCGACAGCGCCTCTCTCACGACTGCCAGCACCACCTCCTCGTCGGAACGCACACGGTGATCCTGGGTCCGGTCGATCCACTTGACCCGGCCGTCTCCGCCGATCAAAAACGTGGTCGGGATTGCCATATTACGCCTGGGACCGCGGGTCAGTGCGTAAGTTTTGTAGTCAAGGTTGTACAAGCGCGTGACCGCCAGCGATTCGTCACTCAGGAGTGTCATTTTGAGCTCGTGCTTGGAACGCATCCTGGCTGCTTCGGTCACCGTGTCGGTGCTTATGGCCACCATGCGCCCACCAAGCGACTCAAAATCACCCTGAAACGACTCCCATCGCTGCAACTCAGCGACGCAGTTCGGTCACCAGTATCCTCGGAAGAATTTCAGCAGGACCGTTCTTCCTTTCAGCGAAGACAGCGTGAAATTCTTGCCGTCGGCATCTCTGGCTGTGAAGTCCGGCGCTGGCTGGCCAACACCTGCGCTGGGCAACTTGTCGGGCAGGCGGCTGGTCAGGGTAACGAAAAGAAACGAACCGCCTGCCAGGATGGCGAGTGCTGCAGCCATGCCGCTCAGCAGGCCAGGGTCTTTCACCAAACCCATGATGGCCAGTAACATTCCCAGTACCATCGCCGCCTGATAACCCACAGGACGCAGCGGTACGCGCAGAGCCTTGACTTGCGGCCAATAAGCCGCTGCGGCTCCCATCACAATTCCCAGAGCCACAATGATAAAAACGCTACCGCTTACATCGTTTAACATCGTGATTAATTGAACAAGAGTATACAAGGAGGGTCCGAATGATCTGCCGATATGGCAGTTTGGGAAAGCTCGGCGAAGATGGCATGGGTGAGCGGCGCGCCCGGGGCTCACTTCTCCGGAGCCCTGAAGGGGCGGCATAGAATAGCCTGGGGCGTGAG
>JAPYTY010000107.1 GCA_029942065.1 Acidobacteriota bacterium
ATCTGCCCGGCCTTCTATTACTCCGGAAGGCCGCTCGCCGAGCGGCCGCTACAACGGCCTCGCCACCTCTCAGAATTCGCTGCGAAGCTGCGACAGAGTCCGAATCAGGGCGTTCCGCCCTGGCTCATTCTTCTCTTCTCTGTGTCTTTGTGTCTCTGTGGTGAAAATCTCTCCGCTTCGCTCAGATAAAGGCGGCTTTTCTGTGCCTTTGTGGTGAGATCGGCCGGAATCGGCGCCCCGGTCAGCGATTCAATAAACCCCAGATCACCTCGGGTGAAAGGGGCAATTCCCGGGCCTTGACCTCGAAAGGCTGCAAGGCATCCTCGATGGCGCTGGCGATGGCAGCGGGAGAGGGGATAGCTGCGCCCTCTCCGGCCGCCTTCTGACCCAGAACGCTGAATGGAGAGGGTACCTGGTAGTGTTCAATTTCGACTTCCGGGACCTCCATCGTGGAGGGTTTGGAGCAGTCGGTCAAAGTAAGCGTCAAGAGCTGTCCCTGGGAGTCATAGACAAAGCCTTCTCCCAGGGCCGCTGAAATCCCATGGGCAACCGATCCGTAGATCTGTCCATCGACCACGCCCGGATTGAGGATGGTGCCGTTGTCGCTGACGATGACGTAACGAAGGATATGGACCCGACCGGTCTCAACATCGACTTCCACCACGGCCGCGTGAGCCGCTGCCGAAAAGGTGAATTGAGCGCGCACACGACCCTGCTTGTCCGGCAACAGGAACGGCTCGGGGGTAGGAAATTTATAGTAGTAGGTCGTCTGCAGACCGGCCTCCAGATCTTGTGGAATGTAAGATTGGTTCCCGTAGGCAACCCTACCCAACCATTTGAAAGTCAAGCTCTTATCGGAGGACTGCTTGGAGGAAACGATACCCTCTTCAATGGTCAGTTCCTCAGCCGAGGTCTCGAGAACATGAGAAGCCAGCTTCAAAACTTTTTCGCGCAGCTGTAAAGCGGCGCCGTGGACCGCTCCTATGTCAAAGAGGTGAAAATTATTTCCGGTATTGGACGAAGAAACACCCCAGGGCGATATTCCACTGTCCCAGCTGCTGACCACATGGATCTGTTCCGGCGACACCCCCAGGACCTCCGCCACCACCTGCGCCGTGGTGGTCTCGTGAAACTGGCCGCAGCTGGGCCCGCCCAGAACAAGGGTTATGGTTCCATTCCTTTCCAGTTTGAGGGTGGCGCCTTCCACTCCTCCCGCCCCCGGCATCTCCTTGGCATCGGGAAAGATGGCCATGTCCCGTGCGGCGTTCCTCCCTCCCGGCTCCAGGCCGACCACCACTCCGACCCCCACGTATCGCCCCTTCTCCCGGGCTTTTTCCTGCTCGGACTTCACCTTCTCGTACTCAATATTCTTCAAGGCCCTTCTGAAAAGTTCAGGGTAATCTCCGCTGCCGTAGACGTTTCCGTTGGGCGCCTGGTAAGGAAACTCCTCCGGCTGAATCAGGTTGACCGACCGCACCTCGGGAGGACTCATGCCAAGTGCCTCGGCGATTCGATCCATCATGCGTTCCCAGATAAAGCACATACTCGGCTTGCCGATTCCCCGGTTGGGCACCACCGGACACTTGTTGGTCACAACTGCCCGGCCCTCCAAACGCAGGTTCTTGACCTTGTAGGTACTGAAAAGATTGTTCAGTTTGTTGGTGAAATGGATGGTCAACGTGCTGACCGAACCGCCCACATCATCCACCTCCTTGACGCTCAGACCCAGCACCGTTCCATCCTTTTGGACAGCTGCTTCCACCTCGAACTCCATCCCGCAGGATTGCCCCGCGGCCAGCATGTGCTCACTGCGATCTTCAATCCATTTAACGGGTCGCCCTGTGTGCAGCGCCATCAGGCTGGTCAGCACGATGTACTTGCGAATGAGATGAATCTTCTGGCCGAAACCGCCACCGATGTCGGGAATGACAACCCGGTAGTTTTCCAGACTGAGTGCTTCTCCCAGAGCGTCATAGACCACCTCCGGGTTTTGGCCGTTGCACCAGACATCAAGGCGGTGGCTGACAGCGTCAAAGGAGGCCAGACAGGCCAGAGTTTCCAGAGGAGTCGAACTGTAGCGATGAATTTTCAGCTTCTCCCGTACCACCTGATCCGCCGATTCGAAGGCCTCCTCCACATCTCCGTAGGAGACCGCTCCTGTCCAGGCCACATTGGAGCCCAGTTCTTCGAAAAGCAGAGGAGCCGAGGACTCCATGGCTTCCCAGGGATCGACCACGGTGGGAAGCGGGTCGTACTCGACCGTGATCAGTTCCAGGGCATCCTCTGCGATAGAACGGCTCTCTGCCGCCAGCATCGCAATCGGCTCACCCAGATAACGGACTCGATCAATCGCAGTCGCATACTCGGGAATCGGTGTCTTGAGTCCTGCCGCATAACGCCCCGGTTTGAAGGGACGGGTCCTCTGCTTCACCACCTCGGGAGTTACCACCCCCACCACGCCCGGAAGTTCCAGCGCCTTACGGGCATCGACATCAACAATTCGGGCATGGGGGTAGGGACTGCGAACGACGATGCCGTGCAACATCCCGGGCAAGGTGAAATCATCGGTGAACTGCCCGCGGCCGCTGACATGACGGGGCCCCTCTTTACTGCGGATGGCCTTGCCCAGATACTTGTTTTCGGTCGGTTGTGCCATTCGGTCCACCCTATTTTTTATATGCCTTGGCCGCCGAGCCCACGGCTTTGACGATCTGAGTGTAGCCGGTACACATACAGAGATTGCCGGCCAGTTTCTGACGGATTTCCTCCTCGCCGGCATCGGGATTCCGGGTGAGCAATGAATGGCCGGCCAACACCATTCCCGAAGTGCAAAAGCCACACTGAAGGGCATAATGCTCGACAAATGCCTCCTGAATAGGGTGCAGTGTGCCCTCCCTGGCCAATCCCTCCACGGTGGTGATTTTCTTCTGGTCGGTACGCACGGCCAGGACCAGGCACGACTTCACCAGTCGGCCTTCCAGAAGCACCGAACAGGCACCACATTCACCCACCACGCATCCCACATGGGTTCCAGTTAGGCCCACCTGCTCGCGCAGAAAAAAAGAAAGCAGCATCCGCGGCTCAACTTCCTCCCGGTAGATTCGCCCGTTGATCTTCACCTGGATGAGCTGTTTCATGAAGGCAAACTGTAGTCCCCCCCTGTCATGGGTGTCAATCCACGGCAATGCTCTATCGTTGACTTGTAACGCGCCCCTGGCTTAAACTGACTTGGACACTAAAGAGCGATGTGGAATCTAGGCTTTCCTGAGTTATTAATTATCTTCGTTGTAGCTCTGGTGATTTTCGGACCCCGTAAATTGCCTGAACTGGGGCGTTCACTGGGCAAAGGTTTGTCCGAGTTCAAAAGAGCATCAAACGAACTCAAGCGGACTTGGGAGGATGAAGTCGAGGCCGTCAAACATGAAGTCGACGTTCAAAAGGAAGAACTGAATAAAATTGGTACGGACCTCGATCAGACCTGACTCCAGCCTTCTCCGTATCAGGCCTCTTCCCAATTACCGCTTATGACCGACGACCCCAGCAAATCTCCTCCGCTCGAACCACCGGACATCGACTCCCAGGCTTCCGAACATCCGGACGAAGATTTTCTCCCCGATTTCACGCCTCCTGACGTTCCTCCTCTCCCGCTCTCCGGTGGGTCGGGAGACGAAGAACCTCCTGAAGGGGATGGGCCGGATCTGGGGAGCGCCATGACCTTCCTGGAGCATCTGGACGAACTGCGCAAACGTATCGTCCACAGCGCTTCGGCTGTCGCCATCACTTTTGTCGGCTGCTGGACCTTCCGAGAGCAGATTTTCAAGGTTCTGGCCTTACCCATTGCCGATGTGGTGGCCCCCGGTCAGGGCGTCGAGGCCGGGATGAAGGAACTGATTTTCCTGAGTCCTACCGAACCTTTTTCCATCTGGTTGAAGGTGGCCTTCGTGGGAGCGATCTTCGCCGCCTCCCCCTACATTCTCTTTCAGGTGTGGCTGTTCATTGCCCCCGGACTGTATCGGAAGGAAAAATCCTACGCCGTCCCATTCCTGGTTTCCTCAACCGGACTCTTCATGCTGGGCGGGGTCTTCGCCTATTTTGTCATTCTTCCCACGGCCCTGGAATTTCTCATCAATCAGTTTGGCCGGCTGTTTCGGCCGATGGTCAGCGCCATCGAGTACTTCAACTTTGAGGTGATCATCCTGGTGGGGATGGGGTTGGTCTTTCAACTGCCCGTCCTGATCGCTTTTCTGTCCCTTTTTGGACTGGTCACACCGCAGTTCCTGTGGAAGAATTTCCGTTACGCTTTTCTTTTGATTCTCATCGTTGCCGCCGTGATTTCACCGACGGCCGACGTACTGAATTTATTTCTGTGGAGTGGTCCGATGGTGGTGCTGTATCTGATCAGTATCATCGTCTCGTGGATCTTCCAGAAGAGAAGAGCGAAAAAGGAAGGCTCCTAGCGGAAATCCGAAGTCCCAATTCTGAAATCCCAAACTAGAATCGGAGTGTAGGAGGCGCCTCGGACGCTGGTCTTCGACCAGCGCGTTCCACGTTCCAGGTTCCACGTTTTACGAAAAGAAGAACGGATTTCCGCGCCGATTCCGGAAGGGCGCACGGCCCTGCGCCACTACCCTGTTGTTCTGAGAGACTTGAAACGTAAAACCTGTAAAGCTCTGGTCTTCGTCCAGAGCTTTACAGGCCGGTTACATCATACTCTTCCCGATATTCCGGGGCCACGAAGATATAGGTTTGCTCCTGGAGTTCATCCATGAACTCTCTCAGCTCCGGCGCTGCCTTGATCTGGTAAAGTTCCTGTGAAATTTCCGCTCTCACCTGCTCCAGAGGCCTCTGGTAAGGCACCTTCTTGCTGGCGACCTTGAGGATCTGCAATCCATACTCGGTTTCGATAATCCCGCTGACTTCACCCATTTCCATCTGAAAAACAACCTCTTCAATAGGCGCGGCCATGGAACCCTGCTTGAAGGTCCCGATATTTCCTCCCCTGGAAGCACTGGGACCTTCCGAATACTCTCTGGCCAGATCCTCGAAGGAACCCGAAGTGCGGTGTTTTCCTAGAACCTCTTCGGCTATACCGCGAAGCGCGGAGATTTCCTTTCCTTCTTTCAAGAAGAGAATCTCCTGCAGATCCACCTCAGCTTTTTCGGTAAATCGATCGATGTGCTCATCGTAATACGCCTGAATCTCAGAGGTAAGGAGAGTGATTCTGGAATACACGAACTGACCAATCAAAGCATCGATGATCATGCGTTCCTTCAAGGTCTGCGAATACTGCGCCAGAGAGGATCCTTGTTGACGAAGATATTGATCCAGAACTTCCATATCGGGAATGCCCGACGCCTTCCGCATCTCCTCCAGAGTGGTCGCCACCTGAACCTCGATATCCGCTGTCATTCCGAATTCCTCGGCCCTTTGAACCATCATCTTGTTGCGGATCATGGTTTGCAATACACCACGCCTCTGCTCTTGAAACTCCTGCTCCAGGGCCTGCGAATCAGGATTTCCCTGCTGAAGACTGGCTCTCAGCTGTTGGAGTTCCTGGTTCAGGTCAGTCATGGTGATGATTTCTTCGTTTACCCTGGCGACAATCTCATCCAGAAGAACGACCTCCTGTGCACCAAGACTTCCTGTCCATTGCACCACAACCACCACCAGAGCCAGCAGGCTTATTGATTTACCAGGAATATTCACTACCTTCTCCCCACTCAAGCTGTAAGTTCTCATCATGGACCTCGACGGATGCTGTCCGCAAGAGTTGCTCCACGTACTGATCGAGGGCAACGCGCTCTTTGTTAGTCACCATTTTTTCGAAGATTATATCCTGAACTTCATGAAATTTCTGGGCGTGACGCGGCACCCACTCTTCCATCATGAAGATATGATAACCCTCGGTTGATCGGAAGACTGAACTGATTTCCCCAGGTTTAAGTTTGAAGATCGTTTTCTCGAACTCTTCAGGAAGCTGTCCGCGCTCGAAGGTTCCCAGGTCTCCTCCGATTTCGGCCGTTAGCCCCTTGGAAAATTTTTCCGCCAGGTCTTTAAAGGTTCTCACATCCCCCAGATGCAACTGACTGTGAATTTTTTCCGCCCGGTTCTGATCGTCAAGCAACAACTCCAGCACATGGGCCTGATCATTGATGATGTATTTCCCTTCGCGAGATTGGTAATAACTGAACATTTCCTGATTACCTACCTTGATCTGGTCCCCAATCTCCTGTTTGATGAACTTCTGAATTCTCAAAAGCGTTCGAACTCGCTCACGTAAGCCCGGGGTTGGTTCCTGTCCCTCGGAAAGCCAGCCATCGAGTCGCCGCTGGACTTCCTGCTCGATCACACTGACTCCTTTTTTCTCCGCTTCCTGAAGCAACAGCTGTTCGGTCACGAACTCTCGAAAGAAAACATTTCTGCTGGATTCGAAGGAATCGCTGTCCTGCTCATTCGGACTCAGGGAGAGAAAGTCTTCGAATTGCTCCTGCCAGATGGGCCGTCCATTGATCACTGCCAGGGGGGAGGAGGTTTGCTCGAGGGGTTGGATGGCTTCCTCCTGGGTACAGCCTCCCACACCCAGCGCCAGTGATCCGAAGATGATAAAGTGCCGAACTCTCATAAACTTGGAGTCGCTCATTCTAGCACAGCAATCTTGTCCAGGAGTGCATGGACTTCTTCCACCAGTTCACGGGAATCTTCCGAGTTGAGTTCTGCGGCCATGATTCCTTCCGGAGTCAGGGAGAGGTGTTTGTCCCTGTGCACCAGATCAATAATATGCTGGCGTGAAACGGGGGTATCTTCGCGAAACTTCAAAAAAAGTCGGGCTCCCTTTTTTTCCAAAGACAGAATACTCAACTCCTGAGTGCGCAGGCGCAGCCTGGCGTACTCAAGTAAATTGGCCACGGAACCTGGAAATCTTCCAAAACGGTCGACGATCTCCTCCTTGAGACCGTCCAGCCCAGGCTGGCGTGTGATGGAGGAAACT
>JAPYTY010000108.1 GCA_029942065.1 Acidobacteriota bacterium
GAGAACGATCCGGGTTTGCATTTCGGACCGGCTTCGGATTTGGGACTTCGGATTTGGGACTTCGGATTTCGGATTTTCGGTCAGGGGTCAGCCGGTCTGTTGTCAGTTGTCAGCTACTTCCTAGTAGAATATCCCCTCATGGAGAATAAGGACCTGGCCCGGTTTTTCACTGAGATCGCCGACATCCTCGAAATCCAGGAAAGCAACCCTTTCCGGATTCGATCCTTCCGCAGAACAGGTCAAATCATCCAGGACTTGAGCTTTAACGTCGCTGATGCGGCGATCCAGGATCCTCAGAAACTCAAATCCATCTCAGGGATTGGCGACGGGGCCATCAAAAAGATGCAGGAGATTGTTGAAACTGGAAAGTGCAAGGAACATGAAGACCTGAAGCAACAGATTCCGGCTTCGCTCCTGTCGCTCACCAGGATTCAGAACCTGGGGCCGAAAAAGGTCAGTCTTTTCTGGAAGAGCCTGAACATCACCAGCGTCGAAGAATTGGAAAAGGCGGCCCGGGAGGAAAAGCTTCGCTCTCTGCCGGGAATGGGGGAGAAAAGTGAAGCCAAGATCCTCAAGGCCATTTCCGGCTATCGTCAAATGCAGGGACGTTTTCGCCTCGACGATGGAATCGAAACCAGCCAGGCCCTCATGGACTACCTGCGCTCACAGGTCAACCTCAACCGGATTGCAGAGGCCGGCAGCATCAGGCGCCGAAGGGAAACCATCGGGGACATTGACATCCTGGTTACCTGTGATGCCCCCGGTGATGTCATCGATGCCTTCACCGGGCACCCCGATGTTCAGGAAGTGCTGGCCAAGGGTGAGACCAAGGCTTCGGTGGTACTGCGCCGGGGACTTCAGGCCGATCTGCGAGTGCTCGAGGATGAGTCCTTTGGAGCCGCCCTTCAGTATTTTACGGGATCCAAAGCGCACAATGTGGCTCTGCGGGAAAGGGCCAAACGAATGGGCTACAAGATCAATGAGTACGGCCTGTTCCCGATTGACGACGGCGAAAATCCCGTGGCGGGAGCTAATGAGGAGGACATCTATCGTCTCCTGGAACTTCCCTACATTCCACCCGAAATCAGGGAGAACCGGGGAGAAATCGACCAGGCGGAGGAGGACCAACTGCCTGAACTGATCCAGCTCAAGGATATTCGTGGGGATTTACACATGCACACCACGGCCACCGATGGTCGCAACTCGATCCTGGAAATGGCCTCCGCCGCCCGGGAGGTGGGCTATGAGTACGTCGCCATCACCGACCACAGCAAGGCCCTGGCCATGACCGGGGGGCTGGATGAAAAGGCTCTTGCCGAACACGCCAGGGAGATCGGCCGAGTTTCCTCCAGTTTGAAGAAGATTAAGATCTTAGAAGGCATCGAGGTCGATATCCTGGATGACGGAAAGCTGGATCTGGACGATGAGGCACTGGCGCCGCTCGATGTGGTCATCGCCTCGGTCCACAGCCGTTTTAATCTCTCCCGGAAAGAGATGACATTGAGAATTTGTCGGGCTCTGGAAAACCCCCATGTCAACATCCTGGCCCATCCGACCGGTCGCCTTCTGACCAAACGAGAACCCTATCCGGTTGACATGGAACAGGTGATCAAAACCGCTCGCGAAAACAGGGTTTGCCTGGAGATTAATGCCTACCCGGCCCGTCTGGATTTAAACGATATCCACTGCCTCATGGCCCGCGACAACGGCGTCTTGATCAGCATCAATTCCGACAGCCACAGCATCCCCATGCTGAGCTACATGCAATACGGAATCTTTACCGCCAGACGGGGCTGGCTCGAAGCCAGGGATGTGATCAACACCTATTCGTTGAAAAAACTGAAGAGAGTATTGGAGAAGAAGGAGTATGGCGCTGGTCTTTGACCAGCGCGTTTCAGGTTTCACGTTTCACGCGGCCGCTCACGGACCACAGACAGAGGATTGTGGTCCATTTCCTCTGACTTCCTCTCCGGAACGTGAAACCTGAAACATGAAACCTTGAACGTGAAGCTCAAGCGCTCAGCGCTTGAGCTTCAGTAGTCTTTCCGCTGCTTCTTCAAGAACTTCCATGGTCTTGCAAAAGGCAAAACGAATAAACTTCCGGCCCAGTTCGGGCCGATGAAAGAAGCTGCTTCCCGGGACTGCTGCAACTCCAAAGTTCCGAATCAGTTGATCCACGAACGTCACGTCATCCACATCGGTCAGGGGAGAAATATCGACCATCACGTAGTAGGCGCCGGAAGGGTTCCACACCTTGAACCCAACCTCCTCGAGAACCTTGACAAAATAATCTCTGCGCTGCTGATAGTCCGAAGCAATTTGCAGATAATAATCCTGCCCCATCCCCATCGCCACGGAGCCTGCCTCCTGCAGCGGAGCCGCTGCTCCCACAGTCAGGAAATCGTGAATTTTTCGAATGGCATCGGTCAGATCCGGTGGAGCAATAATATAGCCGACTCGCCAGCCTGTGATGCTGAAGGTCTTGGAAAGTCCGCTGATGGTGATGGTTCGATCTCTCATCCCGGGAAAGAGAGCGATGGGATGGTGGGTGACTCCGGGGTAGACAATGTGTTCATAGATTTCGTCGGTAATCACGTAAAAGTCGTATTCCCGGGCCAGTTCTGAAATCCTGGTAAGCTCCTCCTGACTGAAGACCTTTCCGGAAGGGTTATTGGGGGAATTCAGGATCAAGGCGCGCACCCGGCTTTCCCGGATCCTCTCCTCGAGTTGTTGAAAATCAAAAGCCCAGTTCCGCCCAGGATCGAGAGAAACGTAGACAGGTAAGGCACCGGCGATCACAGCGTCGGGACCGTAGTTTTCGTAAAAAGGTTCGAAAACAAGAATCCGATCCTCGGGATCCACCAGACCGAGAATGGATGAAATCATACTCTCGGTCGAACCACAGGCCACGGTGATTTCCCGGTTCGGGTCAATCTCCCAGCCATGGAAGGTCTTGTACTTTTCGGCGATGGCTGCACGAAAGCCGGACGCTCCCCAGGTGATAGCGTACTGGTTGATATCATCCTGAATGGCCCGGCAGGCGGCATCCTTGATCGACTGGGGAGCTGGAAAGTTGGGGAATCCTTGGGCCAGATTGATGGCGTTGTGATCAAGAGCCAGGCGCGTCATCTCCCGAATCACGGATTCGGTGAAGGTGGAAACCTTGTGGCTGACCCGCTGCTTTGAAGTTGACATTTCCGAACCCTTGGGTCTTCCTAGTCCTTATCCTCTGATGGAGTGGAAGTCCTCCGGCCGCTTACAGATACGTTTTTAAAGGTAAACTCCGGCAAGTCTGGAACCGGGTCGGGTGCAGACACTTGTTCCTGGGAGTTACCCCTCCCAGTGTTTTCAGTCGGCTGCGGATCAACCGGCCTCTCCTCCGACAGGTTGGACTCAACCACGGTTGGGGGGGCTTTCCGATCGGGCTCTGCCTCCGGAGGCGCCGGATTCCGGGGCAGAGTGACCGTTCGCTCCGGATCCGCTTCCGGCTCCTGCCGAGGTACCGTCTCCGGTGCCGGTTCTTCGATCGTCACAGCCGACGGTTCCTCCGTTTTTAGGCTGACCTGAGGAGGCTCAGGAGAGACGGTTTCTTCCGCCACCGCTTCCCCTCCCTGAGCGGATTGCAGGGCCGGCTGCTGCTGAAGATATTGGTTCTTAAGAATCAAAACAGCCAGGTGAGTCAGCAATTCCAGCAAATCGACCGGCACTTCATCGGATGAGTCAAGGTAGAGCACCACAGGAACAGCCTCCCCGAAAACAAGCGGGATACAAACACTCATTCGGGGAGATTCTCCCGATTCGCTCACCCAGGGGAAGGCCTCTCCCAGATTCTCCCCACTCACAACCACCTGTTTGTCGGCAGCGGCTCGGATTATGGGACTGGATGGATTCTGGGTACCGGCGGATTCGATCTGAACCGGATCGAATCCAATCGACCGCCATTTCGAATATCCTTCATCCTCTTTCACGAACAAAATACCCCGGCTCGCCATGGACCCTGCTGCTTCCAGGTAGGCTGCCAGAACCCGGCTCTGGCTCTCGGCCGCTGCCATGCTCCGAGCGGCTTGGTTAATCCGCCTCAATTCTGGATCCCTTGAGGGAGGCGCCGCATTTGCCTGATTGCGATGCCCTTTTTCGAGGCCACCCAGCCTCGATTCAAAGTGCCTTGTGGTGGTTTCCAGCCGGGACTCAATGGCGTCAAGCTTGCTTTCGATACCGGCCAGGGAGTCTTGCAGGGCTTTCGAATAATCCAAAATACTCCTTTTAAATGAGCATCTTAGAGACTCACTCTAGACGCTGTCAACCTGGCCCGGACGATGCATGATTCGGGCCAGCTGGGATATGGTATAAGTGACCGTATCTCGGATTGACTCCTTATGTTGACACAATTACAAGGCCAGATAGAACGCATCACCTATGTCAACCAGGAGAATGGTTTCACCATCGCCAAGGTGAGGATTCGAGGTCGTCGTCAACTGGCCACGGTGGTGGGAAATCTGGCTTCACCCACACCTGGAGAGGTCCTCAGCATGCAGGGAGAGTGGGTGAAGCATCCCCGCTTTGGAGAACAATTCAAGGTTTCACACTTTGAATCCCAGGCTCCCTCATCGATTTATGGTATCCAGAAATATCTGGGGTCGGGCCTGATTCGAGGCATCGGACCGGTGATGGCTGAACGAATCGTCGAGAAGTTTGGCAAAGACACCCTGGATATGATTGAAAACAAGCCTCAAAAACTCTCCCAGGTTCCCGGAGTCGGGAAAAAACGGATCGAGATGATCAAGATCGCCTGGGAAGAACAGCGTGATATTCGGGAGGTCATGCTGTTTCTTCAGAGTCAAGGAGTCAGTTCGGGATATGCCACCAAGATCTTCAAGCAGTATGGCAGTCAATCCATCACCGTGGTCCAGGAGAACCCTTATCGACTGGCCCTGGATATCTTTGGCATCGGCTTTATTATCGCTGACTCCATCGCCGAGAAACTGGGGTTCTCAAAAGACTCGGAATTGAGAGCTGAAGCGGGAATTCTTTACGTTCTCAACAAACTCACCGAAGAGGGCCATATTTATTTCCCTTATGAATCGCTGCTGGAAAAGTGCCAGAGCGTCCTGGATGCGAACCGGGAAGTAATTGTCAAAGCCTTTGCCTCTGTCGTGGAGGAGAAAAGAATCGTCATCGAGGATACCAACCTGGAGGTCGACGAGTTCACCCCCAATCAGAAGGAAGTTTATCTGACCACTCTCCACCACTGTGAAGTGGGCATTGCCCACAACTTGAGGGTGCTTACTTCGACCGCTAAATCGATTCGGAAGATCGATACCCACAAGGCCATCGACTGGGTGCAAACACAGCTTGCCATCACCCTGGCCGGCAGACAGATACAGGCCGTCAACTCCGCTCTTGAAGACAAGGTCATGGTAATTACAGGAGGACCTGGAACGGGAAAAACCACCATCATCAACGCCATTCTGAAAATCTTCGAGAAGCTCCAGGTTCAAATCATGCTGGCTGCTCCGACCGGACGGGCTGCCAAAAGAATGCGTGAGGCCACAGGCCACCAGGCTAAAACGATTCACCGAATGCTCAAGTACAGCGTTCAAAAAGGCGGCTTCCAGAAAAACGAGATCAATCCTCTCAAATGCGACCTGTTGATCGTGGATGAAGCCTCCATGATCGACTCTGTTTTGATGCACCATGTTTTGAAGGCGGTTCCTCCACAAGCCACTTTTGTGATGGTCGGAGACATCAACCAGCTTCCCTCCGTGGGTCCCGGGAATGTCCTCAAGGACATCATCGCCTCGGGTGCCGTGCCGGTGGTCGAGCTCACTGAAATTTTCCGACAGGCTCAGGAAAGTTCCATTGTCGTGAACGCACACAGGATCAACCGAGGGCAATTGCCGAAACTCGAGCCGGATCGGCAGCAACTGGAGGACTTCTTTCTGGTCGAACAGGAAGATCCTGAGGAGGTTCTAAGAATCATACTGGAGCTCATCAAGGAACGCATCCCGAAACGATTCGGCCTGGACCCTCTCAAAGATATCCAGGTTCTCACTCCCATGCACAGAGGAATCGTGGGATCCGAAAACCTCAACCTGGAACTTCAAAATGCTCTCAATCCCAGGCCGGACGGGATCACAAGAGGAGGCCGGAGTTTCAGGGTCAACGACAAGGTCATGCAAACCAAGAACAATTACGAAAAAGGGATTTTCAACGGCGACATCGGCCGGATCACCAGGATCAATCCCGAATCCCAGCAGACCCACATTGCCTTCGACAACCGGGAGGTCTTGTGTGAGCATTCGGAACTGGACGAAATCGTTCTGGCTTACGCCATCTCCGTCCACAAGTCACAAGGCTCAGAATACCCGGCTGTCGTTTTTCCCATCCTGATGCAGCACTACCTTCTATTGCAAAGAAACCTGATCTATACAGGCATCACCCGAGCGAAAACACTTGTGGTGATGGTGGGTACCAAAAAAGCCTTGTCTACCGGGATCAAAAACGACAAGACACGCAAACGCTACACCAGTCTGCAACGCAGATTGGCCGGCTAATCCTCAAAATAGTTTCCTTATCTCCCTTTCCAGGTCCTGCTGAATAGATTCATCGGTGGACTGATCGGTCTCTTTCACCTTCACGGCCCACTCTTCGTCTCCACTGCGCAGAAGAATGAACCACAGGGAATCCTGCTGAACGACCAGGCTCACTTCTGCCTCTTTCCCAGGCGTCTCACCCAGGGCTTTTCGAGTAATCCGTTTGATCGCTTCAGGGTCCATGGTATTGCGCTCTGAGCTCAGATTACCACATCCGCTTGCAGGCTCTTCTAGAATGAATGGCGGTAAATGCACCACGGAGACACGGAGAAGATGTTTCACCACTAAGGCACAGAAACACAGAGAAGAAAACTGAGGCAGAGCGGGACGCCCTGCCTCAGACTCTGTCGCTC
>JAPYTY010000109.1:0-2345 GCA_029942065.1 Acidobacteriota bacterium
CACCAGGACGGTGCCATCCGCGGTCTCGATGGGGATATCCTGCCAGACAATCCAGTCACCGACTTCGAGGTTGAGAAATTCTTTCTGCCAAGGGTTCATCATGTCTTCCCGAAACGAGTTTTACTAGCTCAAAGGGTCCTCGGAGTCCATCGGGCATCTTGAGTATAAACCGGAAGCCGGGTCGAAAAGAAATCACTGGCGGTGTTTTCGGGCTAGTCGGATTACATACCAAGATGATACAAACTATCAGCATCAATTATGAGTGAAGGCAAAGGTGACTTTGATCGTTATCTGGAACCGGGTTTGATCGTATCGGTTCGGGCCGAGGGAAAACTGGAAGTCGCGGCAATCGTCGGTTCAGTCCTGGAGGACCTCATTTCTCTGGAACTGGTGCCGGACGGCTCCGGAATGCCTTTTCAAGAAGGAGATCATGTACAGCTCCGGTTCTGGGATCAGGAGGTTACCGCCTACCACTGGAGTGCCGAGGTGGGCAAGCTCTTTCCCGAGCAGAATCTCGTCACCCTTTCAACCCAGGATGCGCGGTCGTGCAGAGAAGGAAATCCTACCGGGTAAGGACCCCTATTCCCTTCTCTGCGACGGTCATCGAGTCGGCCGAGCGGGAACTGATCGGCAAGAATATTACAGGCCTCAAGACTCAGAACCTCAGCGTGGATGGAATGTTGTTTCAGACCCAGCTTCCGCTGGCGGCAAAGGATAAAGTGGGAATCGATCTGAATCTGGCCGAAACCTTGAATGCTGTTGGATGGGTGGTACGATCCAGACCCAACAGCGGAGATCTCAATCTGATTGCCGTGATGTTTCTGATGCTGGAAAAAGAAGAACAGCGCCAGCTCGTGCAGCTGATCGGCGAGCTGGCGTGAGCTGAAAAGACTTGACTGGCAGTTGATCCTTGACCCGGGCAGTCACAAAGCCGCCACGGACCCCATTCCAAATGGAGGCAGTATCATGAATCAAAAATCAACCCGCCTTCTCTTTCTGGTGTTTGCTCTTGTGGCGACTTTCTTGATCAGAGACGTTCCCGCTCAACGGGCTCAGCGGACCGGGGAAATCATCCAAATCGATGCCGAGCACCGGTCCTTTGTGGTGAAAACAGCCCGCGGAGAAACCCGGATTCGGACCACCGAGGAGACGGTTTACATGAGGGGCGACAAGAAACTCACCTTCGAAGATTTGAAGGTGGACGACAGCGTTCAGGTGATCGGAACCCGAGGGCCGGATCATGTCGTGGCCAGGGAAGTGAATTGGTCGACCGACTGACCCGAGTGAAGGGGTTCTGGGTGCGTTTTTATTTTGCCAGCGGTCAGCGGTCCGTTGGTTCCCTTGTTTTTACCTTGACGAGTGCTTAGGATGGAGGGAGACAACCGTTTCCGGCCAACTGTTTGACCGGAACTCTCAAACGGAGGCGGAAGTGTCTGACCTGTCGGCACGACCGGAATTCTCATGAATCTTAAACCCGATTTTTTTGTGGTGGTCCTGGCCTTGGCTGTGGGCCTTTCTTTCTCGGTCAGTCTGCCCCTGGCACAGCAACTGCCCCCCGAGGTGGAGGAGATGGGGTACGCCGACACCGTCTTTGTCAATGGCAAGGTGGTGAGTATGGATGATGCTTCCACTTCCACGGAGGTGGGAAATATCTATCAGGCGATCGCGGTCAAGCGCGACACGATCATGAAGCTGGGAACCGATCAGGAGGTTCGGCCCCTGGCCGGTCGCAACACCCGCGTCTTTGATCTGGAAGGACGAACCCTGATCCCGGGTATCGTCGAAAGCCATCAGCATATCTATGGAGGCGCCCTGCGCTGGGCCGACCGGCTGGGAGTTAAATATCCTCCCAATGGCATCATCGTGGAGGCTCAAGCCGATCGGGACCTGGAGAAGACCCAGGCCATTATCCGGGACACCCTTCAAGAAGCCGTCAAGAAGGTGGACCCGGGCGACTGGGTCGTATTGAACATGAGTCCCTTTCCCGAGACACCGGGGATGCTCCAGTTCTGGGGCATGACGCGGCGCTTGACCAATCGTCGCACCCTGGATCAGTGGGCCCCGGAGAATCCCGTTCTCATGCGGCCGGGTCTCAGGGGCAATGTCAATTCAAAGGCCCTGGAGGTACTCAACGAATTCCTGCCCGGCTACTCGGCCTCCATCCAGGAGACCATGCATGGGATGGACATCGGTGAGGACATCGCCGATATCGGCTGGGTGGGGAGCCAGGAGATGGCGGTCATTACCTGGGAGCTCTTTCTTGAGAATCTGGATCCCAACACCCTGGCGGAAATGCTTCGGCTGGAGTCGGAAGCCTGGGCTTCTCTGGGGGTCACTACCTGGGG
>JAPYTY010000109.1:2355-5978 GCA_029942065.1 Acidobacteriota bacterium
ACCACCTGGGGGACGCGCATACCCTTTCCCAAGGTCATGACGGGATACGCCCGACTGGCCGAGCTGGGCCAGATGCCCATTCGCCTCAACGCCCACTACGAAGTGCACCGCATGCCCACTGATCCCGAGCAGACTCGACAGCTGTACCGGCGAACCGGGGTGCTTCAGGGGATTGGAAACGAGTATCTGTGGATTGACGGAGTGGCTTCGGAACGGTGGGATTCTCATTACCCGGAAGCCTGTACCGGTCCCGATACCATCGCCCCGGCTCATATAAAGGCCCGGGAGACCTGTCCTCATGAGGGAGATCTTCACTGGGACACCCTGGCCAACGCCGTGAGAGCCGGATGGAGAATCACGGGAGTGCACACCTGCGGGAGCGAGAGTTTCAGGCGCTTCATCCAGATGGTGGATCAGGCCCGGGAGAGTACCGGTATGACGGTGGAGCAGATCCGGGAAAGAGGTTTTTCCCTGGAGCACTGCGATCTGATCGGAAAGCAGCCGGATGTGATCGACAAACTCAAACGGTATGGGATCATCCTGAGCTGCGGACCCGACTACGTTCGTGATTTCCGCAGCTGGATTCAGGATTACGGACCCGGCACCCCCAACATCGAAGATTTTTTCATTCCCTTTAACACCTGGATCCGGGAGGGCGTCAAGCTGGTGGGTCAGCACTACGGAGGAGGAGCGTTTCGATCTGCCGGAGAGGGCCGGGTAGGCAGAGGACTGCAGCCGCCGTTTTTTATCATGTGGCAGGCGATCACTCGAAAATTTGACGGTAAGGTGTGGCAGCCCGAGGAGCGGATCGACCGGGTGCACGCCCTGAAGATGTGGACCCGCTGGGCCGCCGAGTACGTCCGGCATCCCAACCAGCTGGGTTCGCTGGAACTGGGGAAGTGGGCGGATTTGACCATAATCGACCGAGACTACCTGACTATCCCGGTGGACGACATTCTCAAAATTCGACCCCTGATGAGCATGGTGGGAGGTCGAGTCACCGCTTTGAATGCCTCCCTGGCCGATGAGTGGGGCGTGGAACCGGTCGGCTATCAACTCAACTTTGAAGATGAAGAAGTCGCCTGGGTCGGGGAGCCCTTCACCGAAGAGGGAAAAAGAGAAGCCGGAGCCATGGATTGAAAAAACTGACAGCTGATAAAAGGATGAGTGACCAACTGACAGATCTTGACCCATAGTTGATCAGCTGACCCATCGCTGGTCTTCGACCCGCGGGTGCAGTTTAAAATGAGAGGAACAGGCATGATTAAAAAGCATTTTTTGGGGTTCCTGCAATGTAGTGTGCTGATTCTTTGGTCTGGAATCCCGGTGGCGGCTCAAGGCGGGGCGGTGAACGAACTCAAAAAGGAGATCGAAACCCTCAAGCAAGGCCAGGAGGCGATTCAAAAAGACCTTCAGGAAATCAAAAAACTTTTGACGGCGAGACAGGCCCCAGCTCCCACTCCCGCCGCTCCACTGAATGTCGTACTGGATGTTGGTGAGAACCCCTTCAAGGGTGACCAATCCGCGCGATTGACGCTGGTCGAGTTCACCGATTACCAGTGATCGTTTTGCGGGAGACACGTCCGTGGGACGTTCACACAAATTGCGAAAGAGTATATTGACAGCGGCAAAGTGAAGTATGTGTTTTTTGACTATCCTCTGGAATCCATTCATCCCTATGCGCTCAAGGCGGCTGAAGCCGTTCAGTGTGCCGGCGACCAGGATAAATTGTGGGAGATGCATGATCGCCTCTTCGCCAATCAAAACGCGCTGACCCTTGCCCAGCTCAAGGCTCATGCGGAGGCAGTCGGGCTGGACAGTGCATCCTTCAATACATGCCTGGAGAGCGGAAAGCATGAGAGCCAGATTCGAAGCGATATAGCGGTCGGCTCCAAACTCGGAATCGGGGCAACGCCTTCCTTCGGAATCGGTTTCACCGATGCCGAGGATCCCAACAAGGTGAAGGTGATCCAGACCCTTCGAGGCGCACTGCCTTTTAACTCCTTCAAGACCGTTATTGACGGCTTGCTGTCCCAGTAGGCGAATCCTCTGATAGCGGACCGGTCCCGGGTTCATCGTAAGGGCGCACGACCGTGCGCCCTTACTCTAGCCGGAAATCTGCATAACTTGTCTACTGCAGGGCCGTCCGCCTTTATCTGAGGAACGAAGACCAGCGGCCGGTGCCCCTTCCACCTTCTTCCCTCTCAATTTTCAATCCCACTAAGAGCTTCGAGTCCTTTCCCGGGGAACCATTAATCTGTACTGATATTTTTTTGACACTCCACCTTTAATCGGCCTGTTTCATCGACCCTCAGAAATTCCCCTGTAAAGACCGTTGCCGGGGAGTTTTGCCACCTTCAACATTATTCCGTTCTGGCTGTGAGGCCTGGTTGAACGAGTTCAAAAAGGGACTCAAAAATGACCAAAAAGTGACAGTGAGCAGGATCACATTTTTTTGAAACACCGCAGGGGGAACCTGATTTCAGGATGAGAAATGATGAAAAAGAGGCGTCCTTGAACGTCTTAGTCCTGGAGGAAAAAATGAAATCAATGCGGCTTTTGCGTTCCAGTGTAATCCAAACCTTGATCCTGGCCTTCCTGACCGTTTGTGCCCCCCTGCTGTGGGCACAAGGACCTCCGCAATGGGTAGAGGGTCGAATTTTGATATAGCCCCGTGCCGGACTTCCGGCCAGCGAATTTGACCGGATCAATCGTTGGCAATGTGCCCTGGTCAGGAGACGCCACCGGCTGGAGACCGGCCAGCAACACGGTCAATACCGCCAGGAAACACACGGAAATTATTCGGTTCCTGCCGCGTATGAGGTGCTGAGGCTTGACGAAGTTTGAAAAGAAAGACGCGGTTGGCGGAAGGCTTTTACGCTGACGGTTCATTGCGAACTCCTTAAAATGCTACTTTGTTGGCGAATGCTTCAAGCCGGAACAAAATGGACCAGGAAAGACTGGTAACGGTCTCAAAGAATCAGATTGAAAGCAGGCGAGATGAGGGGTGAAAAAATGATGGTAGACAGACTGACCTGCCCGTTTTTCCCCCCGTTGACTTCCCAAGGTTACCTCCCCTACCCTCGTTCAAGCCATTTGACTGAATGAGCTTTGAGCTGTTTTTTTGAAAATTCCCGCCGCCCGCCAAACGACTCTATCTAAATAGAAACAATGTGATTCTAATCACACCTTGGAGCTAATTACCATGAAAAGCAGCGTTTTTGTCAGTAACTGGCGCCTATTTGTCAAGAATTGTCGGGTCGGAGGTCTTTTCCTAGCGAAAATGCCTTAACCTATTGGAAAGAGGGTTCCAGTGACCTGCAACGGGGGGGGGCTGGCATCCAGAGCTTGAAATCCGTAGCCTGAAGGGTGAAAATTGCAACATGACACGTGAAACGTCTCTGTTGTTGCTTCTCCTGCTGATCTCCATCGGCTGTGCCTCTGAGGTCCCGGAGGTTCTGGCGCCCGATCTGGTCCTCTACAACGGAAAAGTCGTCACCGTCGATGGGGAGTTCTCCATCGCGCAGGCCGTGGCCATCAAAGAGGGCCGCTTCATAGCGGTGGGATCGGACGCTCAGATTCTTTCGCTGGTCGCAGGTCGGACCGAGGCGGTAAACCTGGAG
>JAPYTY010000109.1:5988-6876 GCA_029942065.1 Acidobacteriota bacterium
GGAAGACGGTTCTGCCCGGATTCCACGATACCCACGTTCACCTGGCCCACCGGGTGAGTGAGCCTCCGGAGCCTTTGATTCAAGCCTTGAGCGAGGCCCGATCAATCGCCGAAATCGTGGACGTCGTTCGCCAAAAAGTAGCCGCCACACCCCCGGGAGAACTGATCTGGATTTCACGCGGGCCGCGCCTGTCGCAAATCGAAGAGAAGCGCTGGCCAACCCGTCACGATCTGGATCCGGTCTCTTCGGAGAATCCGGTGGTTCTTGGCATGGGCGGCGATTCAGCCAACGTCGGCAACAGCCTGGCTCTAGCCGCCGCCGGGATTGATCGCAATATCGGTCAGCCTTACCGGGAGGGCCTCTTCGGAGAATTTCTGCTGGACCCAGCAACGGGAGAGCCGACGGGCGTTGCCACCGGGTTTGCCGCTTTTCACCGGCTTCGGGAGGGACCGCTGAGTATCTGGCCGGTGGAGAATTTGGAGCTCAATATCGCTCGAGTTTTGAAGGAAGAGATCTTGCCCAAGGGCATCACCAGTCTTTCGGATCCTCTGACCTCGAGCGAGAATCAGCCCACCCAGCACGCCTATCAGCGGCTGGCTGCAAGCAGGGAAGGTTTGCCGGTGCGCATTAATTTGATGGTTCGCATTCCCGTGCGGGCCTTCTCGACCGAAGACAGTCTCGAGTTGATCCGGGGGCTGCTGTTTGACCCTCCCTTGCGCAGCGATTTTCTGCGGATCGGTACCTTCAAGCTGAGTCTTGATAAGGGAAGCTATGTGGTCCCGGGCGAAGGAGCCACCCAGGTCTTGATTGAAGGGCACCGCAGAGGTTGGCAGCTCTACGTCCATATTCGTGCTCCGGAGGCCTTTGACTATGCCTCCAGGGCACTGG
>JAPYTY010000110.1 GCA_029942065.1 Acidobacteriota bacterium
CCTTCGGGGATTTGAGGGAGCACCTCCTCCTTGAGAGTGCGGGCACAGCGGGCCAAAAGCAGATCGAAGCACTCCTCAACCTCTTTCAGGCCATAGCGTCGAACCAGTTCGGTGATGCGCCGGACTCCGATCTGGCAGGCGGCGATCTCCGCATCCAGATCTCCCTGCAGCATCTGGGGAAAACGGGAGTTGTTGAGGATCATGTCATAGAGCGCACGGTTGAGCTGGCCTTCGTCGTACAGCTTGACGGGAGGAATGATGATGCCTTCTTGAAAAATCTCGGTGGTGTCCAGGGACATGCTGCCGGGCTTGACCCCGCCCACATCATGCATGTGCCCGTAGAACTGAATAAAGGCCGCCACCTTGGCCTCCGCAAGGACCGGTGCGGTAATGCAAATATCGGGCAGATGAGAGATGCCCCCTCCTTTGTAAGGATCATTCCAGATAAAGAGGTCCCCCTCCCGGATGTCCTCGGCAAAGCCCTCCAGGATGGGCTGGACGTTGGCGGCCGAAGAAACGGCTGAGATCCCCCGGCCCTTCCTGTCAAAGACGGCGGCCCGGTAATCATGCTGCTCCCGGATGACCGTGGAGCGCGCCGTTCGTTCTACTTGAAGCTCCATCTCCTTGCGGGAGGACTCGATGGTCCCTTCCACGATCTCCAGTAAAATGGGGTTTGCCTGCATGTCTACCGCCTGGCCGATTCTGGATGCATCATGACGGGTTGTCCCGGATCTGACTTCATTTCCTGGGAATCGTGATCACAAGATTTCCCAGGGCGTCGACCCCGAGGGTCTGCCCGGGATGGACAACGGTGTTGGTATCGTACTGTTCGATCACCGCCGGTCCGGTCAGCCTGTTGCCTGCCTTTAATTCGGATCGTTGGTAAAGGGGACACTCGACGAAATTTCGAACCTCTTCGAAGAACACTTTTCGTTGGCCGGTCAATGCTGCCTCCGGGTCAGCTTCTCCTGCAGCGATCGGCCGGGGTTCCAGGTGAGGAAGCAGTCCCACTGCTGAAACCCTCAGGTTGACGCTCTCGACCAGTTGTTGACCCTGATAGGAATACCCGTAGTTGTCGTGGTGGGCCTGGTGAAAGTTGTCGAGCATCTGCTTGGCCTTTTCTGGCCCCATCTCCCCGTTTGGAACCGGGACGGTGAGTTCGGAGGCCATACCCTGGTAGCGCAAATCCGCGCCTCTCAGGAATTCTCTCTGGGCGGCGGGAATGTTCTGTTGCTCCAGGCTGGCGGTGGCTCGGGCTTCCAGATCTGCAAACTGCCGGTTGAGCCGTGGGAAGTCAAACTGGTCCTCGCGATGAATGGCGGTGATCAGAAAGTCATCCTTGACGTCAGCCACCAGAAGGCCCAGTGCGCAGCCCAGGCCCGGGTGGGAGGGCACGACCACGGTGGGGATTTCCAGGAGCTGGGCCAGTCGGCAGGCGTGCAGCGGCCCGGCGCCCCCCAGGGCAAACAGGGCGAAGTCGTGAGGGTCGCGGCCCCGTCGAACGGAAACCTGGCGGATGGCGTCGCTCATGTTGAATGCTGCAATCTCAAGAATTCCCTCGGCAGCTTCCTCCACCGACAGTCCCAGTTTTTTGCCGAATCGGGTGACCGCCGCATGGGCCAGCTCGGGGTCCAGTTGGATTTCTCCACCCACCAGGAAAGCCGGGATTCTCCCCAGCACGAGATGGGCATCGGTGACCGTGGGTTCCTCACCCCCTTGACCATAACAAGCAGGTCCCGGGGAGGCCCCCGCCGAACGAGGCCCAACCGTGACCCGGTCTGCGGGACCGATTCCCGCAATGGACCCGCCGCCGGAACCGATCGAAATAACATCGACCGTGGGTGCTCGAACCGTGTGAATATCCAGTTCCGCCTCGGGCGTGATGGGCAGGCGGCCCGATTCGATCAGAGCCACGTCGGTTGAGGTTCCCCCCATGTCGAAAGAAATGATGTTTTCAAAGCCGCTCTGCCGGCCCAGCCAGGCCATACCCAGCACCGCGGCCGCCGGGCCGGAAAGGGCAGTGGAAAGAGGCTGTGCCGCGGCGCGGTCAGCCGTGACCACACCTCCTGCCGACTTCATCACGAACAGAGGCGATTTCCCGCCCAGTTCCTGGAGTCGGTGGCTGAGAGCATTCAGGTAAGAGGAAACCAGCGGCATCAAAACCGCGTTGATGCAGGTGGTCAGGGTTCGCTCGTACTCGCGAAATTCGCACAGGGTTTCCGAAGAGGTGGCCAGAAAAAGTGAGGGATGTTCTTCAAGCAGGATACGGCGAATCTGGTCTTCATGCCGGGTGTTGGCGTAGCTGTTGATCAAGGAGACCGCCGCGACCTCGATTCCTTCCGCCTTGAGTTGCCGGGCCAGATTCCTCACCTGTTCCTGATCCAAGGGAACGATGACTTCTCCGGAGGCGCTGATGCGTTCGGTGATCTCATAGACGCGTTCCAGCGGCACCACCCGGGGGGGTTTGACCCAGTGGTAAATACTTCCACGCTCTCCGGGCACGGTCTGGCGGGCAATTTCCAGGATATGGCGAAAACCCTCAGTCGTGATCAAGGCAACTTCCGGAAATCGCCGCTCGATGATGGCGTTGATGGCCACCGTGGTGCCATGAAGAATGATTTCCAGCTGGGAGGGGGAGAGCCCCAGCAGAGAAAGCGCCTTTTGCAGTCCGTCTTCAAATCCCAGGGCAGGATTTTGCGGGGTGGAAGCTACCTTGACGCTGTGGACGCGGCCATCTTCACCGATCGTCATCACGTCAGTGAAGGTTCCCCCCGAATCGATGCCGACTCGAATCCCCAACCGAATTACTCCCGGACCGTCACGGTGTCCTTGTGAACGTTCAGTACGGGTTCCGGCCACACCCCCGACTGGTAGTTTTCCTGGATATTTTCCTGGCGCCGTTCTCGGGTCTCGTTCAGGCCTACGATCGGCTGATCCAGCCAAAGGTTGGATCGCCAACCCCCTTTGGCAGCGGCGTACTCGTGAGAGAACATCTCGGTTCGAATGGTGCCGCTGCTGAGGGACTGACTGCGGTGATAACGCAAAATGTTGATGTCCACCGTGGCACGGGTCGTGGTTTCTCCGGGTCCCGGAGGGGTGGAGGTCAGAATTTTTCCAAAATAGTCGATCACCAGAGAGCGCCCGCGTGAAGCTCCCACTCCGCGTCCGGCGTCCAGGTATTCTCCAATGTTGGCCGAGGCCCAGTAGCTGACCGTGTCATAAGCGCGGGCACACTTGAGAGTATCGGTAATCTCCGTGATCTGATCCTGGAACTCCGAGGTAGGGTGAAGAATGACCTCGGCTCCATTGAAAACCGTACAGCGAGCCAGCTCTGGAAACATGCATTCACAGCAGGTCAGCACCCCCAGTCGGCCCAGCGGGGTATCCACCACCGGGAAAAGGGCTTCGCGACCGTAGCGACGGACGAACTCATCGTAGACGTCACAGGGAGACGTGTAGGGAAGTAGAAAAGCATTGTGATTGTGTTTCCAGTGCTTGAGGATGATCTCTCCCCGGGGATCGATGATGAAGCTGGTATTGAAGAATCGGCCCGGCCACTCGGGATCCTTTTCTAACATGTTGGCGCAGATATAAAGGTTCCTCTGGCGAGCTTTCTCGGCCAGCAGATCGGTCCAGGGGTTGGGAATTTCCAGGGCCGTGCTGATCCATTCTTCCACGGTCCGTTCCTGCCAAGCGCCGTTGATGCCGTATTCGGGCATCACCACGATCTTGACGTTGCCCCGGCCGGAGGCACAGGCATAGTCCAGCAGTTCCAGTTGGCGCATCAGGTTCTTGCCGATGGCTTCATCCCGGCCCCGGGGGTCGGACGGACACTGATGGGCTTGAGGTTGGATACAGGCGATTTCGTAGGGCTGAATCAAAGTCATATCGGATTCCTCCAGGTCAGGGCATTGTTTCCATTCCGAGCGGATTATATCGCGGAGGGAATTCAGGGACAAAAAAAAGAAGGGGTCTGCTCATCCGTCTTCCTACGTCGGAGAGTCGGTGACCAGCCCCCTTCAGAGGGGAAACTGATGCGCCTGGGGCACTAGGGGGGGGATGCCCCAGGCTGGGAACTAACCTGCCGATTGGTCAGGGGGGAAGCCAACCGGGCTGTCACCTCAACAGTAAGCACGTGGTGTGCCACTGCTCTTGCCGGGTGCGAAAAAATAGGATAATTCCTGACAGTTCAATGAGTTACTGGATTAAATGAGTGTTCCTTGAGAAGCGCCGACGGGCTTCGATGGACCCAGGAATGTAAACTCAGGATTACAAATTTCCTGTTTAGGTAGATTAAGCTATTGAAAAAAAATGGCTTTCTATGGTGTGCTTAAATTTGCCAACTTGATGTAACCCTGAGTTTACAGGTAGGCCTGAAAAGGTCCGGAAATCCGGTTCCGTCACTTGTGGGTAAAACGCCAGACACCGTCCTAGTCCCCGGTCGGGGGACCGCCGGGGCTGCCGAGTCCATTCGGTCATGGAGTCACCCAAAATTTGAATCAGAGGCCGGAAGCCCTTATCCTTCAATCAAGGTGAATGGACGGTATGCCGTACTATGAATTGGAGACTTGAGACGGGGGCTGCCCTGGTTGTGCTTGCCCTTCTGACAGCAGGAGGTCCACCATTGTCGGCCTCCTCCGGCCCCAGCACCCGAATTCTTCAAGCGCTTCCAGCCGCCCAACCGCCTGTTCTGGACGGCATCCTGGAGGATGGGGTCTGGGAGGGCGTTCCGCGAACCGAGCCCTTCCAGCAAAAGGAACCCACCGAAGGCGAGGCTGCCTCTGAACTCACCTATGTTCAGGTGATCTACACCGAGGAGAGTGTGTTTTTTGGCATCACCTGCCGGGATTCCTCGCCTGAGGGAATCGTGGCAACCGAGCTGCGCCGCGACGGCGACCTTAGCAAGGACGACAGTTTCTGGATTCTCATCGACTCCTTCCATGATCACCGCAATGCCTTTCTTTTTGCCACCAACCCACAGGGCACTCAATATGACGCGCTGGTCATCGATGAAGGGAAGGAGACCAACCGAAACTGGGACGAAGCGTGGCGTGTGGCTGCTAATCGAGACGAGACCGGCTGGAGTGCCGAGATTGAAATTCCCTTCAATATTCTGAGGCTGGGAAAATCGGACGCTGAAATCGGGTTGGAGTTCAAGCGCGTGATTCGCCGCAAGAACGAGTTTGTCTACTGGAACTCGTGGGAAAGGGACTTTCGTTTTGAAGAGGTTTCCAGGGCCGGGCATCTGTCGGGACTCGAAAGCCATGAGATAGCCAATCCCTGGCGTATGAAGGGCTTCGTGGTTGGCGGTATCGGGGAGAAGGGAGCCCAGGGCTGGGCGAACCGGTCCGACGCTGGTATCGAGGATCTCAAATGGCGGCTGAGTCCCACCCTGACCGCTGACATGACTCTCCGAACCGACTTCGGCGAAGTGGAGGTCGACGCCCAGCAATCCAATTTCAGTAATCCCCGTCGTCAGCTCCTGTTCCCGGAAAAGAGGGAGTTTTTTCAGGAAGGAGCCGGCTTTTTTGATTTCAGTGCGCGCATGGAGGAGGGCATCAGCAGAACCACCTTTCAAGGTTTCTTCAGCCGCCGGATCGGCCTGTCACGGGACGGCCAGAGAATTCCCATTCTGGGCGGCGGCAAGGTCACCGGAAGAATCGGGGGGCTTTCCATCGGGGCGCTCGATATGCAGACCGAGGAGGAGGGAGCCTTTGCTTCCACCAACTACAGCGTTCTGCGTTTGAGGCAGGATCTGTTTTCACGCTCCAGCATCGGGGCCATTGTCACCAACCAATCGGGAGGCGGCACCTACAATCGGGCGGCCGGTATCGACGGCCGCTTTATCCTGTTCGATAATCTCACCCTGGAAGGCTTTCTGATGCGTTCGGCCGAACCGGGGGTCCGAGAGGAGCGGGGAGCCTATCATGTCAAGGGGTACTGGCAGAGCGACCTGTGGATTGTCGGGGCCGGCCATTTGACCCTGGATCCGAATTTCAACCCGGCCATGGGTTTTGTGGGGCGTTCCGACGTGCGCAAGACAATCGGAGATGTGACCTACAAGCCGAGACCCGACATCAGCTGGATTCGCCAGCTCGAACTGCGCGGATTTTATGAATACATCACCACTCCGGACAACAAGGTGCTTCAAAAAGTGGGGCACTACATCCTGCGCTTCATGTTTGAAAGGGGAGATGGATTTCGCCTCGCCCTGCATAATCGCGTCAACCGTCTCTTTGAGCCCCTTCTCCTGGCGCCCGGGAACGAGATAGCCCCGGGAGACTACCCGGGCGGAGATAACTGGTCGTTTACCTATAACTTCAATCCCGCCAGTCGGCTCTCCGGGATGGTCCGCTACGGATTTCAGGATGATTATTTCGGGGCCTGGAGAAACTACTGGCGGATTTCCCCTCAATGGAAACCCTCGCCTTCCTGGATTGTGGATTTCAGCTACGATCTGGAGCAGATCCGTTCCCCTCACGACTTTACCAGCCACGTCGTGAACCTTGGTATCAACTTCGCTGTGAACACCCGTTTCATCACCAGCACCATCCTGCAATACAACAATCTGCTGGAGATCAAGGGCATCAATTTCCGCCTGAACTACATCTATCAACCGGGAGACGATTTTTTCTTTGTCTACCGGGATGTCCGCAACGGTCTCCAGCCCGAATTCAGCGACCGGGCCCTTCTGGTCAAATTCACCCGCTCGTTTGATTTTTAGCCGCACCACCAAGACACGTAGAAGATATTCACCACAAAGGCACAAAGACACAAAGAAGAGAACTGAGTCAGGGCGAAACGCCCTGACTCAGACTCTGTCGTCCCTTCAAAGCGGGGTTTGTGAAGTGAGTGTAGGGG
>JAPYTY010000111.1 GCA_029942065.1 Acidobacteriota bacterium
GGGAATGATCATGAACTCCTGGAAATCCAGGGTGTTGTCGGCGTGCAGTCCTCCGTTGAGGATGTTGATCATGGGGACCGGAAGAGGTGAACTCCCGGTTCCTCCTAAATGTCGAAATAACGGGGTCTCCCGGGAGTTTGCAGCAGCCCGCGCGCAGGCCAGAGATACTGCCAGGATGGCATTGGCTCCCAAAAGCTTTTTGGATTCGGTTCCATCCAGCTCGATCATGGTCTCGTCAATCAGGATTTGATCGGTGATGGGAAAGCCTTTCAGGGCGGGAGCAATCAATCGGTGCACGTTGTCAATGGCCTTGGTTACCCCCTTGCCCAGGAAACGCTTCGGATCGCCATCACGCAACTCGAGGGCTTCATGCTCTCCGGTGGAGGCCCCTGAGGGAACCGCTGCGCCTCCCCGGAATCCCTGATCCGTGAATACCTCCACCTCGACGGTGGGATTTCCTCTTGAATCTAAAACAGCTCGAGCGCGAACTTCCTCAATGACCGGCATAGATTACGTCCTGCAGGAGGGCCTATCCTCTATCTTTTGGTTTCTGGATTTTGGATTCTAGATTTTTCTTATCTCCTACTCACTGCGCCGAATCCGCTCCTGGATTCTCTCGATACTTTCCTGGATGGAAGAATCAGGATTGAGGTGGTGAGCTTTTTGATAGCTGTCGAGCGATTTGAGATAGTCGCTATTGAGTTCGTGGATATAGCCAAGCCGGTCGAAAATCTCCCAGTTCTCAGGCATCAGTTCGGCAGCTTGAAGGAACGCCCCTTCAGCCGCCGAGAGGTTATCTGAAAAAAGCTGCGCCAATCCCAGATTGAAGTTCGCCTCTCCATCGGTTGGATTCTGATCGGCGTATTCCCGGAGAAGTTCAACGGCTTTGGAATAATCCCGGACTTCTAGGGCTTCGATGCCCTCCCGGTACCTGAGGCGGGCAAGGTAAACAGTCGCTGCCGACTCATTCGGTTCCAGCGCCACGGCCTGCTGGAGTAATCGATCCGCCTCCGCATAATTTCCCAGGTGGTAGTAGGCAAGACCCAACTGCAGAAGGTCTTTCGGATTCCCCCGCTGAATGGCGGTTGCTTTTCCCAGGTCGGCAACAGCCCTTTCAAAATCCTGGAGGTTGTAATAGGCGGATCCCCGGGTGCGAAAAAGCTGATATTGGTGACGAGGTGATGGAGCGTACCTTTCACCCTCACTGAGGGTGGAAACGGTCTCGGCGTATCTCCCTGCATTGAAGTGGGCCAATGCCAAGCCATGATGAGAAGTGTAGTTATCCTCTTTCAGGCGTAGGGCATTCTGGAAGGCCTCTGCAGCTTGATCGTAATCCATGAGCTTGAGATAGCAATCCCCCAGGATCCTGAATCCGCTTTCATAGTCGGGGTTGGCCTTGACGATCACCTCAAATTCCCCGATCGCCTTCTGGTATTGCTGTTGCTTGTAGTAGGAAAGCCCTTTTTGATAATCACCTTCCTGAGCCAGCAGGATGACGGGGTTCCCGCTGGTCAAGAGGACCAGGATCAATCCTATCTTCCAGCTTCTACTCAAAAATCCCAAAGGCTTTCCAGCGTTCAACCTCAGTCTGGGTGGGTATGGAAATATTTTGGACCTCCAGATACTTCAAGAGATCCAAAATATCAATCATCACGAAATAAGGCGCCTCGCCGTTGGTCTGAATAATGACGGGTTTCTGGGGAGTTTGTTCCATTTTCATCTGGACATACCCGCCCATTTCGGCCTCGGTCATCGGGGTCCTGTCGACGACGTAGTTGCCATCGCCATTAATCTTGATGTGGATGGCTTCCTCCGGCTGCACATCAAGTTGCGTGGGGTCATCTTCCGGAAACTGAAACTGGAGCCCTTCGGTAGTTGCAAACACCGCCGTGAGCATAAAGAAAACAATCAACAGAAAGGCGATATCCGCCATGGAGGAGGTAGGAACTTCCGCCGGGGGTCGAAGACGCTTTCTCAAATTCATCCGTCGTCCCCTGGACTTTCCTTTTCGGTCAGCAGGCCGATGCGCTGGACTCCATTGAGGCGCAATTGTTCGAGAACTCCATCCACCATTTCATACCGGGCCAGACGATCCGCCTTGATGAGGAATTCCTTGTCGGGAATAAACCCGATGATCTCCTGGGTGAGCAAGCCAATCTCCTCGACACTTCCCAATAAGAAGGAGGGACGCTCGCCGTCCGTGAATTTGATTTCCCCATCTGCCGTGATGGCGATGATCGCAGAATTCCTGGAGACTTCCGTCCGGGTTTCTGATTCGGGAAGGTTGACTGTGGTCCGCTCAGGCGAAAAGGAGGTGGTCAGCATGAAAAAGATTATTAGCAAAAAGGCGATGTCCGCCATGGAAGCGGTGGGGACGGTCGGAGCAAGCCTGCGAACTCCATGCCTCTTGGTCATATCATCTTTTTCTGCGGAGAAGGCGGTTTGGCTTCAGACTCCTCGATTTCACTGAAGGTTTCCAGCAGCATCGATGAACTGGTCTCCATATCCAGGGCAAAGGTCGACACGCGATTGTTGAAATAATTATAGGCCGTCTGAACGGGCAGGGCGATGATCAGGCCGGTGGCGGTTGTAATCAGGGCCTCGGAGATCCCTTGGGCCACCGCCTGTGGATTCCCCAGGCCCACCTCTGCCAGGGCCTGGAACGAAGCAATCATCCCCGTGACCGTTCCCAGGAAACCAAACAGAGGCGCAACGTTGGCCACGGTCGCCAGGATCCAAAGCCCTTTCTCCAGCTTGGAGAGCTCATGCAACGCCACGCTCTCCATGGCCTTTTCGATCTCATCATGGCTCTTTCCATAACGCAGCAAGCCCGATTTCAAGGTTGCCGCTACCGGATGATCATATGATTCGCAAATTTCAACGGATTGGCGCAAATCTCCCGACAGCAACAGCTCACGAATTTCCGCAAATATCTCCGCAGTAGCGCCCTTGATCCGGAAATGGGAAATGGCCCTTTCGATGATGAACGCCACGCCGACCATAGAGCACAGAACCAGTGGGATTATCATCGGCCCCCCCTGGCGCAGGTAAGTGAAAAGAGTTCCACCCATTACTTATTTTCCTCCAAACTTAGCCGCTTCTCTTGCTCCAAATTAACACTGTTTCAGATTCCTCAAAGCCGTGAAAGTATCAAATTATAAAGGAAAAACCAATCTTAGTGCTGGCTAATGTTCGAAGTCAAACCCCTGACCCCTGACCGAAGACCTCAGGGTGACTGCAAGATGTCCTCTCGAGTTTGGGATTTGAGATTTGAGATTTGAGATTTGAGAAGCCGCTCAGGGAATTTTAATTTTGAGACGTTTGAGCTTCTCGTTCAGGGTACTTGGATTGACACCAAGGATCACGGCGGCCTCCTTTTGATTCCAATCGGCCATCTCAAGTGCATTCACAATCAAGTTTTTCTCAAAATCACGCACCAAATCCTTCAGGCTGGCTCCATTGTCCAGCATGTCCAGTTTTTGGGTACTTACAGAATTCGAATTCAGGACTTCGCGGGGAAATAGATCCGGGGTGAGTTCACCGCTGTCAGGAGCCAGCACAACTGCCCGCTCCATTACATTTTCCAGCTCTCGAACGTTACCCGGCCATTCATTTTGCATTAACAACTTCACCACCGAGTGATCCAGAGGGGCGCCGGGACGATCATTTTCCTCGGCAAAGAACAGGGCGAAATGCTCAGCCAGGAGAGGGATGTCCTGCTTGCGTTCCCGCAAGGGCGGAAGCCTGATGGTGATCACATTCAAGCGATAGTAGAGGTCCTCGCGAAACAGACGATTTTCCATAGCCTCTTTGAGGTCAACGTTGGTGGCCGCCAGAATTCGCACATCAACCTTGATATTTTCCACTCCGCCTACCCGGCGAAATTCTCTTTCCTGAATCACCCGCAGCAATTTGGACTGGGTGTCCAGAGACAGGGTTCCGACTTCATCCAGGAAAATGGTTCCCCCATCGGCGATCTCGAACAGGCCTTTCTTGCTTGAAGTGGCCCCGGTAAAAGCTCCCTTGACATGCCCGAAGAGTTCACTTTCCAGCAGGTCGGTCGGGACGGAGCCACTGTTGACGGCCACAAAAGCACCATCGGATCGTTGACTGCTGCCGTGAATGGCCTTGGCTACCAACTCCTTGCCCGTCCCACTCTCGCCCTCGATCAAAACGGTGCTGCGGCGGGGTGCCACCTGGGATATCAGGTCGAAAACCTCCTGCATCGGCTCACTCTTGCCCACTATGTGTTTGAAGGTAAACCGCTCCTTGAGTGTTTTCTTCAGCCTGCGGTTTTCGACCTCAAGAGTTCTTTGGTTCAGGCCGTTTTTAACGACCAGCAGAAGTTCTTCGTTTTTGAAGGGCTTGGTGACGAAATCGAAGGCTCCCGCTTTGGTTGCCTCCACCGCATTTTCAAGGGAGGCATAGGCAGAGATCATGATCACCACGGTATCGGAATCCACCCGGAGGATCTCCTTGAGTGCCTCCAATCCGTTCATGGCCGGAAGCATCAGATCGAGCAGCACCAGATCCGGCCTCTCCTGACGGACTTTTTCGAGTCCCTCCTCTCCAGTGGCGGCACACATCACCCCGAATCCTTCTTCCTCAAGAAGCGTTCCGATGACTTCACGCATGATCTCTTCATCATCGACGACCAGGATCGAGGTCTTAGCCCGCATTTCTCACACCCCCTCTACTGCATCGGTGGGCGCCTTCATCCGAGGGAAGCGAAGCCTCCTTCGTCACGAGTAGGTGTGGGAAATTCGGGCTAGTTGACATGTCGTGGAATCTGGTTGGGCGCCGCGCCTAATTCACCCGTTTGACGGGCAGATGGAGTCGAAAGGTGGTTCCTTGGCCTGATGTGCTATCCACATTGATGCGCCCCGAATGCTCCCGAATTATACCATAGGAGACGGAGAGCCCCAGACCCGACCCTTCGCCCGCTTTTTTGGTGGTGAAGAAGGGGTCATAGATTTTTTTCACGTTCTCCTCGGAGATTCCAGTGCCACTGTCCTGAATCTTGACCACCAGTTGCGAATCCTCCTGGTAGGTCCTGACGGTCAGCTTTCCTCCTTGAGGCATTGCGTCCCGGGCATTGAGAACCAGGTTCATGAAGACCTGTTGCAGTTTTCCGCCATTGGCCAGAGTGACAGGAAGAGACGCATCCAGATCCAACTTCACTTCAACATCGGACTTTCGAAACTGGTGATCCATCAGCGAAAGAGTCTCCACCATCAGGCTGTTGACATTAACCTCACTGAAGTCGCGGTCGCTCACCCGGGCAAAATTCAACAGGTTATCCACAATGGTCGAAGCTCTGAAACCCTGCGTTTCAATCTTCTTCAAAATTTCATGGCGCGGATCACTGGGAGGAGTTTCCTTCACAAGCATCTGGGTGTAACTGCAGACTCCGGTCAGCGGAGTGTTGATCTCATGGGCGATACCCGCTGCCAGCAAACCGATGGAGCTCAGCTTTTCGGCCTGCAGAAGCTGGTTCTCCAGTTGCCCCTTCTCCGTCACATCGTCAAAGACCACCAGAATCCCGGTCACGACATCCTCCTGCAGCACAAAAGGCGAGAGAGTGATGTTCACCAGACGACTCTGGCCCTTTTTCATTTCAACATGCGTCTTATAGAACCGGCTGGTGACACCTGCCACCCACCTGGGGCCTTCAATGCCCCTTTTCAGTGTTTGAACCAGATCGTCGGGGAATATGTCGGAAACGTCGTTACCCACGACATCGGTACTTTTCAGGCCGAAGATCGCCACCATGGCGTTGTTCCAGACGGTTATCTCTCCTTCAGGGTCGATCGCCATGACGCCCACCGTGATGCTTTCCACGACCTCTTCGTTATAGGCCTTCAACTGAGCCAGTTCACTTGCCTTCCCTTCCAAGGACCTGTAAAGGAGGGCATTGTCCATGGCAATAGCGGCGTACCCGGACAAGGTTCCAATCAGGTCCAGATCTTCCGTGCTCAGGAACTCCCCATTGCGGCGTTTCCCCAGCGCCCAGAAGCCAATGACGCGCCCATGCACGCGCATCGGTTGGACGTAATGGAGGCCTCCCTGGCCCAACTGAGATCGCAGTCGCTCAACGTGTTCACTGGAGGAAAGCAGAAGCAGGGGGTTCAGATCCCGATCAAAATTGGAAAAAATGGCGTCTGGAGCGATTAC
This sequence comes from Acidobacteriota bacterium, assembly GCA_029942065.1. Taxonomy (GTDB): domain Bacteria; phylum Acidobacteriota; class UBA6911; order RPQK01; family JADFOI01; genus JAPYTY01. The sequence continues at coordinate 6,175 of JAPYTY010000111.1, forward strand.
ATGATCGAGGCCATTCCTGTCGATAGGCATGCCCTCGGCATGGTAGAGCCGATAAGTATTCACCTGAGAATTATCCCTCAGGAAAATGGCGATCGGGGTGATGTTCAAGGTTTTCCGAATCCTTTCCGAAACCTTTTCTGCGAGCGAGGAAAGCCGGATCTCTGAACTCAGCGTCTTGCCGAATTCCGCAAGGGACTGGCGGTAGTCGTATTCCTCCCTGTAAAAGTAGCGATCTATCTGGTCCTGTATCCGGTTTTTCAAAGGGGCGAAAAGGAAGGCCACCAGCAGAGCCGCAACCGTGAACAGCACAAAACCCGACTCCGGAGAAAAGCCCTGAATGGCTCGGCCAACGAGCAGGACAATGCCGACGTAAAGCCCCAAAAGACCGGAACTGGACAGGGCATAGGCAGCTCCCTGCTTGAAAAGGAACTTGATGTCCATGAGGCGACGCTTGGTGATAGCGTATCCAAAGCCTATGGGAATCAGCACCAGCCCCAGAAGGGAGGCCTCCAAGTAGGGAGAGATCGGCAAACCCAGGGCAAAGGGCAAGGCGTAAAGGCAAATGAAGGGGCCCACCCCGATGGCTGTAGCGCTGGCGATCCATTTCATCTGCTGGCGCTGGACCAGGGAGGTCATTTCCCTT
>JAPYTY010000112.1 GCA_029942065.1 Acidobacteriota bacterium
TTCGATACATCATGTGCCTCCGATGGCTGAAATTCTATCAGTTTGTTCCGTGTCTTGGAAAAAAAAGGAAGAAAGGACAAGAACGATCTTGCCCGCTACTGCCCCAAATTCATCCGAAGAATCAGTTCTTGGAAGCGGGGGTCGTAGCGGAGGGATTAAAGGCAATGCTGAATTTTCGTGGCTTTGTTCCCCAAAACACCTGAGGTTCACCTTCGACACTTCTCCCTGTGCTGGAGGATTAAGCCCTAATCACCCACAGTTCCCGCCATTCCTTCCAATACGATGCTTACCTTTAGTCCCTTGCCCAAGTGAGTAGGGTCTAGCCGCCCGGAAGACTCTCCACTAGTTCGAGCATTCGCCGGAGATGGTCCTGCGTGGGTAGGCGTCCCCGGCCTCCACCGAGATTGTCCACCATGTGCTGAGGGTCACCGGTCCCGGGCACCGCGACGGTGACCGCCGGGTGTGCGACCACAAACTTCAGCATGAACTGCGCCCAGCTGTGCGCGTCGAACTCCGCCGCCCACTTGGGAACTGGCCGGTCACCGATACGCCGCCACATACGACTGCGCCCGAACGGCAGATATACCATGACGGCGATCCCCTCGTCCTGCGCCAAGGGAAAGATCCGATCCTCCGCCACCCGGTTGTCGATGGCGTAGTCAATGCCGATGAAGTCGAGGGGGTACTCGCGCATGACCCTGGCGAGCGCTCCATATTGTCTCTGGCTAGTGGTCGTGATTCCAATGTAGCGGATCCGACCGGATTCCTTGTACTCCTGAAGAACCCCCAACTGGGTGGGCGGATCGCCCATGTTGTGAACCTGGTTCAGATCGATCACCGGAACACCGAGACGTTCAAATGACCGCTCAATCTGCGCCCGGACGTTGTTAGGGTCGACAGAGCCGCCCCCTCGACCGGCCACATTCACCTTCGTGGCCCAGAAGATGTCGTCGGCGAATCCGTCCTCTTGGGCCCACTGACCCGCGTACGTTTCAGAGCCGCCTCCACCGTAGCCCGCTGCGCTATCGAACACCCGCCCCGCACCCTCGGCCCCTTCCGCGAGTGCGTGAAGCACAGCCCGGTGATCGGCGAGCTCCTCAGCACTCGAGTTCATCGAGATCCATCGGCCACCCAACCCGATCACAGGGATCTGCTCTCCGGTAGACGGGATCGCACGGGTTCGGACCGCTCCCGTCTGAAGCAACTGCAGCATCCGCGGATTCAGACCAATCGCCGCGCCGAAACTGATTCGGAACCAATCACGTCGAGATATCATCCTTTTCCTCTTTATTCCACTGTGAAAGAGCGTGTCACCGAATGGACCGAAAGTCTAGGCTTGGCACGGTAGACCTCTCCCATACCGCCTTCACCGATTTTCTCCAGGATTTTGTAATGACTGATTGTTTGGCCGAGCATCAAGGTCTCTCCCTCGGAGTGAACCAGCAATTCTAAGTAGGCGAGCTCTTGATGAAACTTAGCAGCAGCGCTGTCACTTCCTGCGGATACTCGGCAAACGGGTGGTGCCCGCAGTGATTGAACAGATGGAACTGGGTTCGGTCTAACGTTGGACTGATCAGCTCGAAGAGATCTATGCCGAGCTTATAGCCAGCTCCTTGATCATTGCCACCCCAGATGATTTGTGTTGGCGACTTCAGACGCCCAGCTCGTATCAAGTCCAGGGTTTCGTCCTTGACCTGGTACATCCACCACCCTGTGCCCGAGTTTCTGGCCAAGGCTGGTCTCGCCAGCACCTTGTCGCGATTCTGCTCGACATAACGGGAACGCAGCAGGTCGAACCTCTCGGCTGCCTGCCGTGTTTTGGGCAGCGTGGCTACTGCTAAATGCTCTTCCACCATCTCTTCCAAAATTTCAGCGGCGATGTTATCTCTATTGTGCAACCCGGAGAAGAGTCGCTCACGAATCGAGTCCTTGTTCAGGGCGGGGCCTCCCGCAACATAAAAGGCCGGAATGTCAGACGTGACCGGAGGTGGATCTCCGGGAGCCACCGTATTGCTGTCAAAAATAGTCAGGGTTTTGACCATCTCAGGATGATCGACGGCAATGCGAGCCACTGGCAGTCCCCCTCTTGACTGCCCCATAAGATGGACCTTCTGGATTCCCTTGATCTGCATGAAACGGTAGATATGCTCAACGGTTGCCTCCATAGAATAATCAGCGTCGCCTCGAGGGTTATCCGTGAATCCCATCCCCAGCTTGTCCACCGCACGAACATGAAAATGAGCCGCCAACAACGGGAAAATCGCCGTCCATGCGATTGCCGAGCTCATGGGACTCCCAAAATGACCGCCGTGGACCAGAACCATGTCCTCACCGGCTCCTCCTTCAAAATAGCTGGTTCTGATTCCATCTACATCGATAAACTTACGGGGACCCTTCCCGCCCGTTTGATCTCCTGTTGCCGCATAGGATCTGGTCGGCCGCAACCACTGTAAGACACTCAAGCACACTGCCGAACCTGTCAAAAACCCTCGTCTTGAAAGCATACGATTTCCTCCCATCGTTTGTCCGATCTTCTCGAGCACCTTGAAATGGCTAAGCGTTGTCCCAATCATTGAACCGACCCCCTAGTATGGAAAAGGATTTGCGTAGATATTAGAGGATTAGGGTGTATCAGAGCAACGGGAATCGCTGGTAGGGGCCACAGTATTTGGGTTTTAAATCCCAGAGGGGCACAGGAGGTTCAATAGTCCCGGCAGCATGATTATGCCCCTCCGGGGCAGAATCGTACTGCCTATTAGGGCTTGCGCGACTCGCTGGCCCCTCCGCCAAGGTACCGCGTCGAGCCTACCCCCTTCTAAAAACGTGAGCACCTTCATCATCTCGGTCATGTTGGTCATCTTGAACACCTTGGGCTTCTTGAGCATGTTGGCAAGGTGCTCAAGGTGATCAACTTGCTCAAGAAAAAAGGTGGGGGTCAGATGATCACCTTCATCCCCAAGTGGCCACCACCAAGCAAGGAATCGCCTACAGACCCCCTTTTTTAGCAGATCAGAAGCCTTGATCCTCAAGCACCTTGGCCACCGCGTGAATGACCCCCAGGGTGGGATTCCTCAGGCCCGATTAGACATTGTAGCCATCATTGACCCTGCGAGTGCCCAAGAAGGCGCTGCAGCGGATACGGATAAGCCGGATCGAGAAGAATCAGATGGCCAGTCAGAATGATTTTAGCCTTCTGACAGAAACGAAAGGTTAGAAACTCGAATGCAATTTGACAGTCAATACAAGCGAACCATTTTGTCCCAAGGTATTCTGGGGTTTGTCCCCGACGCAATCCTGGCCTTGCTGGTTGGTTTCTGGTTCGACCAGGGAGTTTTGGTAGCCGCAGCCATCTTTGTTGGATTGCAGGTGCTTAACCTGGTTCGGTGGGCCGTGGTGGCGGGATTAGGCTGGGTCTATTTTCACCTTCTGGGGCGCAAGAAAATGGCCTCCTTCTTCTGCGATTACCTTGGGTCAATCTGAAGGAAGGGGTCTCTTGGTCAGGTAGAAAAACTCCCACCTTCAACAGTCGCCCTAGCGTTTGAATTTCACCACTTTCGAAGCGTTCTTGCCCGTCACAATGTGCTCCACCTGAATTCCCCATCTCTCCAAAGCCCTACTCATTTCCGGTAGCCGCTCCCACCTGTTATACGCCGCTGTCATGTGGCGTAGCGGCCAGGAGTGATTCAGGATTGTGGCGATCGTCACGTCATCAGAGCCGAGTTTACTCAAATTAGTGGCACAGGTCCGTCGCAAGTCATGGGGTCGAAAATTGAAGCCCGTGTTTTTCTGAATTCGCTGGCTCATTTTTTGGAGCCACTTGATGTGTCCACCGCCAGGTGCAGCAAAGATAAACTCACCATCTCCGGTCAAGGGATGTAGTTGTTCAAGGACAGCCAAGGCATGAGATGACAGGGGAACTTTGTGTTCCCGCCTATTCTTGGTTTCGGTAGGCGGAATTGTCCAGATGTCCGGTGAGAGCAACTTCTCGATCAACGATCCGAGCGCATCGGCCTTCGAGAGCCGGATGTTCTCGCTGTCAATGTCTTGCCACCGCATCGCCTTTACTTCTCCTGGCCTCTGGCCGGTTAGTAGGACGAGGCGATAAATAGATGCAGTGGGTTCCCCTCGATTCTCCAGGTCCTCCCACAGCAAATTGATTTCATCGTCGCTCAACACTCGGTCCCGGCTTGTCTCCTTGGTCGGCTGTTCGACATTAGTACAAGGATTAGCAAAAGTCTCTGGCACCAGCGCCTTCCTAGCCGCGAAATTGAAGATGGTACTTGCCAGCGCCTTCACCCTGTTGGCCATCACTGGAGCCCCCCGCTTGAACTTGACCTCGTCCAGCAACCCGATCACATCGCTTCTGGTGATGGACTGAAACTTCCTTCGGCCCCAAGCTGGAAGTAGATAGGTGTCCAGAATCCGGGTGTCTTCCTTGATACTAGCCGGTTTCTTGTTCGGTCTGGCGTGTAAGTCGAGATACGACTGAGCCAGTTCCTCAAACGTCCCGGCGTTATTCTCCTGCCGGCGCTTCTCGGCTGGATCCTCGCCCTTGTTTGTTTCTCCCAACTGTTCCAGGGCCACCTTCCTCGCCGTGGCCAGGCTCAACACCTGATACCGCCCAAGTGTAAGCCTCCTCCTGCGCCCCCCGAAGCGATAGCGCAAAATGAACGTCTTGCTTCCCCTGTCGGTGACTCTCACGCCGAAGGTTCCAGGGAAGGTTTCATCCCAAAAATCCTCCTGCTTCTTCTTGGTTTTTAGATTTTTTACAAGGCGATCCGTTAGTCTCACGGTGGGCATCGCTTTACTCCTTTTTCTTGGACCCTAGGGAAATAGGGTCCATAAACCATGTGCTTTAATGATACCACCTGAAACAGAAAAATACAATAGCTAGACGGTAAATAACAGTTAAAGCGCTGTTTAATGGAACTTCATGGGATTAGTTGAAACAGTATGAAATAGATAGGTTTACTGAGTTTTATTCAGGGGGTCAGGGGTTCGAGTCCCCTCAGCTCCACCAATGTTTTCAACGGTTTAACCAACCCACATCCCTGGACTTTTGGGCTAGGTCATGATTCGCGTCAGGCTTCACGATCTTGTAGCGGCCGCTCTGCGAGCGGCTTCCGGAATCAGCGTCCGAGGCGTCTCCCACACTCCGGAAGCGAAACCTCTACCGAATACCTTTGGCTCCCTAAACCTACCTCCGAAAGTTGCTCGTCTCCGATGGCGGCGGGCCAGCCCAGGTCATTTATTTCGGCGAGTTTGCTTTTGGGCCAGTTATATAGATTACTGTCAAATTAAGAAGCATATGTCTGAAGATTCGTCCCACAAACCGACTCCACCCGCAGGCCCGGGGGAGGTTGTGAACTTTCCCGGGGAAGCCGTGACCTTCAAGGAATTTGCCATGGCAATCCAGGGCGGCGATATGTCCCTGGCCGGAAGGATGCTGTCGCAGTTAACCGGGATTCCTGCCGAGGCCGGGCTTTCAGCGGCGACCTTCTTCAGCCAGAAACTGGAGAGCGAACCGGGCAGTTTCATGAAGGTCATGCAGATCCGGTCGGAGATTCAGACCGGGAACAACAATGCCGCCATGATGCTCATCATGGAGTGTTTCAATGTGGACGGGATGCATGCCATGCAGGCCCTCGAGAGCATGAAAAAACTGGGCTGATCGGCCCGCCGGTGGTTCGACCCGTTACCCCTGAAAAGTTCCAACACGACCTTGAGTTCCACCCGATCGGAGAGGTTTCCCTTCAACACTCCTGCGGGTTCCCCGGAAAAGTCACCGGTGGGGAGAACAATAGAGGCCAGTGAGCACTTTTACCGAGCGCATGATTGGAGCCGCCGTACTGGATGTTGCCACCTATGAAGAGGTGGAGGCAGACACGACGGCCACCACCCAGGCCATGGGTGTGGTGCTGCTCTCCAGCCTTGCCCAGGGCGTCGCGGGTGCGGCCCAGGGAGGGGGCATCGGCTTTGTTGCAGGTGCCATGGGGTCTCTGGTCGGCTGGTTCATCTGGGCCTTCGTGGTGTTCATCATCGGAACCAAGCTTCTTCCCGAGCCCCAGACCCGCTCTGATCTGGGAGAATTATTGCGCACCACCGGTTTTTCCGCCTCGCCGGGTCTGCTGCGGGTGCTGGGAGTGATCCCGCTTATCGGAGGGCTGATCACGTTTGCCGTGAGTATCTGGATGCTGATTGCAATGATCATCGCGGTGCGGCAGGCACTGGACTATCAAAGCACGGGTCGAGCCGTGGGGGTCTGCCTGATCGGCTGGTTCTTCTTCATGGTGATTATCGTGGTGTTGTCGGGCGGAATGGCCGCATAGCCGAGCCGTAAGGAGGCCCCGGACCCTGCCTCACTGTCACAAACTCTTTCTAGCCCGGATTATGCATAGGTTGTCGTGACGAAGGGCCGCAGGCGCTGCGATGACAAGGCGTGCGGACCTGCATAAAAAATTCATGCATAGAGTAGGGGCGCACCGAGTGCGCCCTATACAAGCCATTTAAAAAGATTGTCTTGTGGGCGTACTCAGTACGCCCCTACATTTCCTTCTAGGTTCAGGAGACAACTCCAGGAGTGTGGGAGGCGCCTAAGGGTGTTCATTCCCAGGACATCCTTTACACCGTTCATCCTGGGCTCACTTCTCCGGAGCCCTGAAGGGGCGGCATAGAATAGCCTGGGGCGTGAGCCCC
>JAPYTY010000113.1 GCA_029942065.1 Acidobacteriota bacterium
GGTTCGGTCTTGGCAGGGAGACGAGAACGTCCTCGGAATCCGAAAAGGATTCCAAAGACCACAAGGCCCAGCACGGCTCCGGCTACAAGTGACAGGGGTGAGATCGAATAGCGCAGGCGAGCCATCATTTCCGCCGGGCTGACGGTCAGGTCCTGTGAACCCAGAAGAACTCTGTCTCCATCGGAGCTGATGAGATGTACGACAAGCGAAGCCGACTCAGGTTGAGTGACCTCCCCTTGGAACATCCATGGCCATTCGATGGTTTCTCTGGGCACGACTGATTGCACAGGATCCTTGTCCAGCAGGACAATCTTGAGGTTGCTGGAACCGGTCTCCCAGGCGGTCTCGATCTGAAAGTCTTCTCCCAGAATATTGAAAATTTTTCGCTCGTCGGATGAGAATTTAACCGTGTCGGGTGAGGCGGCTGCAAATCGCACCGGATGAACGGTCCCCGCAATCGGCGGGACCTGAACTTCAAGCGTGCCGATGAGTTGAGTCAGGAGATAGAGATCAGCAACCTGAATGTCATTTTCTTCGCGGCGTTCAATTCTCCGCTGCAAACCAAGAGAGTTGTGAAGAAGCTTGGCGTCTTGAAGGCGTTTATTCTCCTGGAGTAGTTCCGCATATCGGCCTTCAAGGCCCTGGCGATTGGAGGTCAAGACACTAAAGTCAGCCCACAGCTTCTCCGTTTCCTCTTCGGTTTCTACCAGGTCTTCGGACAAGGTGCGATTCTTCTCGTTGAGCCCGTTTAATTGTTGGTTGAGGTCCTGAATCTCACGCCCGCGGCTGAAGCGTTCATCCCGAAGCGTGCCAATCGATTCGTTCAGAACGTCAACCTGGGCCCCCAGACTGGACGCAGAGGATGTCTTGACATTGAGGGTCTCGATGAGTCTCTTGACCTGACCTTCATAATCCTGGCTGAGTCGACTGGAATCGGCCTGGAGTTTGTTGCGTTCGTTCTCCAGGCGGTTCAGTTCCGACCTGTTCTGATCAATCTGCTCCTCCAGCCGAGTGACATCCGATTGAACCTGTGATCGAGCCCTTTTCTCTTCTTGAAGATTCTCTTCGGCTTTCTGAAGCAGGGATTTCGTTTCGTTGTTCTCGAGTTTCAGGGCCTGGTAGGCGGGAATCTTGTCTCGTAGGACCGTCACCACAAAGTCATCGGACGCATTGTTGGAGCGAGCCAGTTCCTGGACCCAGTGGTCAAATTCGCCGTGGATGAATTCTTGTTTGGCCGATTCAATGTCGGTATAGGAAAGTCCTTCGGTCAGGGTCGCCTTCAAGGTGATATCAAAAGCTCCTCGCTGGGGGAAGTGGTCCTGGAGGTCCTGTCTGAAAAGGAACTCAATCTCGCTCTCCCGGATGAGATCCGGGGATGAGATTTTAAAGCGAACGGCATCACCTCTGAAATTGACTTCGGTGATGCGAACTTGATCCCCTACTTTGAAATGCAGGGGATCGGTGATAGCTGCAGGATCAAGGCGATTTCCATTGACCCGGACATGGATTACCTGGCGCGTCCCCCGGATGGGGACCTTCAAAAACATCGCCTTGTTCTCGTAATTCAGGATGTAGGAGTTCTGAATTTCCCGTCCCACGCCCGCCTGTAGCCACAAGCTCGTGGTCAAGAACATTACGAGCAGCCCTGCTTTTTTGTGGCCCTTCATAAGCGGATTCTTAAAGACGGCTTTGATGATCTCCCAGGCGGTTCTTTGAGTGCTCCCTGATTTTAGCACAATTCGGCCCTCAAGCTGTGCTGCTTCCCACAGGCAAAGGTGAGACATGGTGCAGAAAAAATCCGATATAATACCGTCGGTGACTGATCCCAAGGACTCCCTAACCGTTAACGAGATTTTCTTCAGCATTCAGGGTGAATCGACCCGGGCCGGGCAGCCATGTGCCTTTGTGCGTCTGGCCCATTGCAACCTTCGATGCACTTATTGCGACACGGAATACGCTTTTCACGAGGGGCAGGACATGTCCCTGGAGAACATTAGGCGCCAGGTGGATGAGTACCCCACTGATCTGGTGGAGATAACGGGAGGGGAGCCTTTGCTCCAGTCAGCCGTTTTTCCTCTCATCAAAGGTTTTCTCGATGATGGGAAAATTGTGTTGATTGAAACCGGAGGAAGCATCGATGTGCGCCCCGTCGATTCCCGAGCGATCCTGATTTATGACATCAAGTGTCCTGACAGTGGCATGGTGGATAAGAATCTTTGGGAGAACCTGTCTCATCTGAAGCCGAACGATGAGGTCAAATTTGTCATGGGCTCCCGCCGTGATTATGAATGGGCCAAAGACCAACTCGATTGCTGGGATCTTGTGAGCAGGCATACGGTTTTGTTTTCGTCTGTATGGGGCCAGTTGGATCCCCGAGAACTGGCTGAGTGGGTCCTACAGGACGGACTGCAGGTTCGACTTCAGGTGCAGCTGCACAAGATTTTATGGAGCAACGAGGTGCGGGGAGTCTAGTGGGAGAGCGACCTCGCTCCGCTCGGCCGCGTTCCACGGTCCAGGTTCCACGTTTCACGTTCCACGTTTCACGTTCCAATTGGGCACGAGCTCGCAGCCTGTTATAGGGGCGCACGGCCCGTGCGCCCTTCCGGTCAGGGGTCAACCGCCCAACTTGCACAGCTGTCTGAGTGCTTCGTAGGCAACAATCGATACCGCACCGGAAAGATTTAGACTCCGGACTTTCGAATGAAAAATGGGGATCCGCCAGATTTGATCGGAGTAGCGCTCCATAATCCACTCGGGAAGTCCCTCCGTTTCACTGCCAAAGACAAGGGAACTGCCTTCCTGGTAGGGGGCGTGGATATAGGACTTCTGTCCCTTCTTGGAAAAGAAGAGCAGCTGGTCAGACGAACGATCCTTAAAGAACTTCTCCACCGAGCGGTGGAGGTTGATCTGCGCATACTCCCAATAGTCGAGTCCGGCTCGTTTCAGATGTCGGTCGGTCACTTGAAATCCGAGCTTTCCGACCAGGTGTAAAGGGAGACAGGTGGCAGCACACAGGCGCACGATGTTCCCGGTGTTGGGAGGAATCTGGGGTTCTACCAGTACAACATCCATGCCGCGCTCCGCGCAGATTAACAGAACAACAGACCAGCTGATCCGGAGTCGCTCATACAGAGCGGCCGCTACAACCGGTAAAAAATTCGAAATCCGCAATCCGAAACACAGAACCCAAATTCAAAACCCGAATCTGAAACTGGATTTTCCAGGTTCTCCACTCCGAGCGTCAGCGAGGAGTTTCTCTAGCTCGGTTTATGGACAAACCGGGCTAAGGCGCGAAGCTCCCTTCTCCTGTCTTCTGTCTTCTGCCTTCTACTTTCTGTCTTCCAGCACCCTCCCGATGCAATTCTCCAATATCTGGTCTGGGTCAAAAACTTTCAGACGCAGGGCTTCAACGGCGTTTTCTCCAAGGGCATCGTGGGGCACCAGTCCGACGATTTCACTGGAGTCGACCCCGACTTTCAGGCGATGGGCCTCGGAGCAGATCCTGTCAAAAATCATTACCAGGGAGCTTTGTCGATAATTCGTCACATTCATGGAAACCTGTGCTTGATTCCGGTGGGCGATATGAAAGCCGAGTGCCCTGACCCCGGGAAGGCCTCCTCCACGCTCACGAATGGTAGCCGCAATTCCGCGAGCTATTTCGACCTCGGAACTCTCCAGGTAAACATTGAAGGCAATCAGTGTTGGTCGTGCTCCCACCGCGACACCACCCGCGGTCGGATGAATTCGATTCGGTCCAAAATCCGGTTTTCTGCTGGGATTCTGGGCAATGGTTCCGCCGAGTTTTTCAAATTCTCCTTCTCGAATGTGAGCCAGGTTCTCACAGGCAGGTCGAATCGCCGCTTCACCGTAGAGATAGACCGGGATCTGCAACTCGCGTCCGATTCTTTCGGCGAGTCGGTGAGCGATCTTTACGCAAAGGTCCATGGAAACACCCTGGACTGGCACAAAGGGAATCACATCCACCGCCCCGATACGAGGATGGACGCCCTTATGTTGTGTGAGGTCAATCAGAGCCATGGCCTTGGTGGTGGCGGCAAAGGCCGCATCGGAAATAGAGGCCGGTGTTCCGATAAACGAAAAGACTGTCCGGTGATGGTCGGGATCGGACGAGATATTCAGCAGGAAAGAATTTGAATGAGACCTGATTCTATTCGCTATGGCGTCAATTTTGGCGACAACCCGGCCCTCACTGATGTTCATCACGCACTCGACGATCTCTTGCATCGCGAAGACCCCTGTCCCCCTAACCAGGACGACCTGATTGTAGCGGCCGCTCTGTGATCGGCCTGTTCAGGTTAATTTTTCAAAAACCAGGTCCGTAATCTGAAGCCCTTTCATTCCGACAACACGAACCCTCTGCTGGCGGGCGACCGTCACCTCATCTCCAACCTTTGCCGTGCGTCCCAAAATCATCATCACGTGACCACCGATGGTGTCATTTTCTTCGTCATGAAGGGTCACTCCCAGTGTCTGCTCCACCTCTTCAATGAGGGTGCGTCCATGAATCATGTAATGATCATCGTCTGTTTTCCGGATCATTGGAGGGGGGAGCTCGATGTCAAACTCATCCTGGATTTCTCCGACGAGTTCCTCCAGGATGTCTTCCAGGGTCACGATCCCGATGGTTGCGCCATATTCATCAACCACGATCGCCAGATGGGTTCGGGTATCCCGGAATTCTGTCAGGAGAGTTTTTATGTAGGTGTTTTCCGGTACGAACTGAACTTCCCTTTTCCCCAGTTCCAAGTGGAAGGTCTCTGTTACACGGCGGTGCCAGAAAAGGTCCTTGACGTGGATCAGTCCTACCACCCGGTCAAGCGTCCCTTCACAGAGGGGATACCGGGTGTGTCGGTGTTTTCGAGCTATTCCCAGATTGTTTTCCAGGCTATTTTGTAAATCGAGAAAAACGACCTCTACAGAAGGGACCATGACCTGTCGAACGGAGCGATCGGCGAAGTCAAAGACCCGTTCCAACATCTTTTTCTGGTCCTGATCCAGAACTCCCTTGGCCTGCGAGTCCACCAGAATAAGACGCAACTCCTCCTCAGAATGAGCCAGTTCCGAATCCGACATGGGTGCAATCCCCACCAGCCGTAGGAAAGCGTTGGCAGTGCCGTTGAGAATCCAGATGAGTGGATACGATAGCCTGTAAAACCATGTCAGGGGCGTGGCGATCCACAAAATGACGACGTCGGCTCTCTGAATGGCAAGCGATTTGGGTGCCAGTTCACCCAGGACGATGTGTAAAAGGGTGATCAGCAAAAACGCCGAGGTGGCTGCAAGGCTGTGAGTGGCAATCAGGCCCCACCCTCCCAGGCTTTCAAAGACCGGTTCAAAAATAGAAGCAAAGGCGGGTTCACCCACCCAACCCAGAGCCAGGCTGGCGATGGTGATGCCTAGTTGTGTGGCAGAGAGATACTCATCCATCCTTTTGACGAGAGAATGAGCTTTTTGGGCTTGCCATTTTCCCTGTTGGACCAGTTCCCGAAGTCGGCTTTCTCTCACTTTTACGATCGAAAATTCGGAAGCGACAAAGAATCCATTCAAAAAAACCAGGAACAGTCCCAGAAGGATGAGGGTCAGCTGACTTGGTATTTCCATGTTGAAACTTATAGCACACAAGCTCTTTGGTTAGCTCAGTTGCACTCAGTTGGGCTCAGATCAGGAAGGGATAGGGAAGTAGTCCTAGTCGACTCGGAAGGAAAGATAGTTTTCAACAGCGGGTCTGCCCATCAGCCGGGCCCGCAAGGTGTAGGATCCCTTCGGCAGGAAGTGGCCGTCTCGGTCCACGGCCGGGATACGTTCTCGATAAACCCAAGGTTCTCCTCCCAATGTCTTTTCTACGATCATCATCGCGAAAAAACGGCCATCAGACCATTTCCAAAGCTCCTGGCCGGCATCATCCTGGATAAGGAAATCGTACTGTTGGCTGTTGGGAAAGGTGAAGGGAATGGGGAAAGAAGAGGTATTCCTGATGTTGAATGTAGCTTGAAAGGAAGGACCGGAGCCTGTGGAATCGATGATGCGATCCAGTTTGAGGGTGGAAACCACCCCGTTTTTCCGGATCTCATCTTGGGCCGGCATTTCCTGACCCAGAAAGGAGTTTTTCCTGGCTGTGCTGCAGGCTGAGATCAAGACAACGCCTGTGAAACAAAGGAGAAAATCTCTGCGAAGCATGTGTGAAGATGGTGCCATACCCGGGCACAGTATGCCACTACCGCACCAAAAAAATCCGAAATCCGAAGTCCCAAATCCGAATCCAGGTCGAAATTCAGTTTCGGACACTTCTCCACGCGGAGCATAAGCTCGCTTCTCCTGGCTCCTGTTTAGAGTCCGGAGTGTGGGAGGCGCCTTGGCCGCTGGTCTTCGACCAGCGCGTTTCACGTTCCAGGTTCCACGTTTCACATTCCAATTTTGCGCGATCTTGCAGCCTGTTGTAGGGGCGCACTGAGTGCGCCCGCAGCAAGAACTGTGAAGCTAAGAAGGAGCCAGGGGTGAGAATGGGAATTCAGGCTAGTGCAAGTCTTGGATGGAGATTTTGTAGTTTTGGATTTAGGATTTCGAATTTCGGATTTTTCTTCAGGATGTAGAGGCCCAGGACAAGGTCCCACCACAACCC
>JAPYTY010000114.1 GCA_029942065.1 Acidobacteriota bacterium
TGGGGTGCCAGCGGTATCCTCGGCACTGCCCGTCGTCTGCTGGACGCCCACAGTGCCCATGAGGCTGGGGGTATCCTGAACGCGAGCCGTGATGAAAAAGAGGATTTCCCGGGTTTCTTGACTTTTACTGGTGGTCCTAAAAAGATTTCCCAGCACGGGAATGCGACCCAGGCCGGGCACGCGTTCTTCATTTTCGCTCTCGGCCTCGATGTAAATGCCGCCGATTACCGTGGTCCCTCCGTTGGCAACCAGTACTTGCGTTTGAGCTTGACTGGTTCGAACGGACGGAATACCCATTACGGTGGCAGCAAAATCAGGGACATTGTTCTCGACAACGATCGTCATCAAGATGGTGTCAACGTTGGTCACTCGCGGTGTTACCGTGAGCTGCAAAGCGGCGGTCTGGTATTCCACGGTAGTGGTGAAGTTTTGACTGACGGGAATCGGAATCTGGGACCCCTGTGTAATGGTGGCTAGAGTGTTGTTTTGTGCAGTCACACGGGGTTTGGACAGAATATGAGCATCACCGTCCCTCTCAGCTGCCGTGATGAGGGTATCCAGCTGAATGGTGTCCATGAGATTTCCCGTTGTTAGGCCCAGGATGGTGTTGAATCCAGGCGCCTGGCTCAGAGGAAGCGTAAATCCAAAACTCCCTACCCGGTCGGCATTACGGGTTCCAAAGGTGGGATCCTCATCGGTAAGCACCGTGGCGCCGAGTCGACCTATGCCAAATCCCAATTGAACTCCCAGTGCGCGGGCAAAGTTAGTGGAAGCCTCGACGATGCGGGCTTCGATTTCAACCTGCTTTTCGGGGACATCCAGGAGCTTGATCAGTTCCGTCACCTGTTCCAGCCCTTCAGGGATGTCGGTAATAATCAGGGTATTGGTGCGGTTATCCACGTTCATACTGCCTCGAGCCGTTAGATGGGGTTCTAGACTTCCCATGATCTCTGCGCCGTCGGCGTAATTGAGGCGTCGACTGATCAAGAGTGTATCGGTAGCCAGAAGTTCTGCTTCTTTCATAAGTTGCAGCGTTTCCTGCTCCTCTCGCAGTGTTCCCTGGGAGGTAATGCGTATCAGGTTTCCTTCGATCCTTTTGGCTAAGCCCTGACTTTGCAAAACGGCATCAAAAAGCTGATCCCAGGGCACCTGTTCCACGTTGAGGGTAAGCACTCCGCTCACACCCGGGTCGATCAGGATATTGAGTCCGCTCAGTTCGGAAATGGTCCTGAAGAAGTCTGTTACGGAAATTTCAACCACTTTCAATGAAATCGGCTCGCCTGAATAACCCCCGTCCTGTACTGCCGGAAGGGTTGGACTCGGGCTTGCCGGAAAAACGGAAGAGCAGGCCAGCATGAGACATATGAGCGAAACCAGATTTTTCCGCAATAACGCGTTTTGACTACTACTCATACTTTTCTCCTAGTCTTCTTCGGTAAAGAGCCGTTTGATGATCTCAGAGTTTTCGGTGTTCCCCGTTGCATCTGTCCTTTCCTGAACAAACACAACCTCATCCCTGGAAATTTGGGATATATATCCATCAAATAGTTTGGCGTCTTCCCGGGCCATGTAAGTGAAATTATCGGTGCCTCGCAGCAGCGCAACCTTTGAAGTCTCGCCCACCGCCAAGCCGGTCACGATCAATTCGGAGATGGCCAGTCCCGCCAGTCCGGGTGGTCGCTGACTCAGAGGAGGCAGTGCCGTGGTGGGAATGAAAACCTCCGGTTGCGTCTGACGGATCCATTCGTTCAAGTTGATAAAGGGATCCAGCTTGCCGCTGTCATCGAAATTCTGGGCTTGAAGATTTCCGGTGAAGCAGATGCTGCACGAGATCACAGCAGCGAGAAAACAGGTAACGATTTTGACGTCGGTTCGGGTCATTATTTCCTCTTGATCAGTCCGTTCCCGCCTCTGGCACCGATCCCTCCAGGAAAACGAAAATTGTAGCGGTGCACGTTGCCGAAATGGTCCGTCCTTGATCGGTGGTGCCGAGTGTTGAGATTTCGATGTCCGTGATATTAATGAGCCGTTCAAACTTGGCTATCTCCTGGAAGAAGAGTCCCAGATTCCGATAACTGCCCTCGATGGACATCCGAATGGGCCAGTCTTCGTAGAAGTCATATCGAACGGTGGACTGGGGAGTAAAACTCTTGAGGTCCAGATTGGCCCCTTCGGCCAGTTGCTGAATTTGACGGACAATTTCCGCCGTCTCTTTTTCGTCCGGCAATTTCTTTCGTTTCTCTTCCAGCTCCAGCTCCTGCCGTAGAACCTCTTCCTGGAATTGAGGAAGTCTTGCCACCGTGACCTGGGCGGTTTCGATATCCGCGGTGAGTTGTGCGTTTTGGGCCTTCAAACCTTCAACCATCAACACCGCGGGGGTGACCCCGTAGTACCAACCCATAAAGAGCAAACCCGCGGCCACAGCGGCCAGCATGATCTGTTGTTGTTGAGGTAAATCAGCAATTTTCTGAATCATCCGGTTTCACCCTCGATCTCACAGTGCAATCGAAATCGGATCGTCGATTCGGTATCCTGATCCCAAAACTCCAGTTCCACATTTCTCAAGACAGGACTTCTCTCAAGAGCCGAGATGAAATCAGCGATAAACGTGACGTCAAATGCCCGGCCCTCCATACTGACGGAGGTGTCGATTTGGCTCAGGCTGGTTAACCAAAGTCCTCGAGGATTTGCCGGGATACCTGCAATGACATGGTTCATCAACTCAACCGGGCCCTTTTGGTTGGCTTCCAGTTGGGAGATCACGGCAAGCCGAGCCTCCAGTTCTGCCTGTCTCTGCTCATATCTAGCCACTTCCGCTGTCACTTGCTCGAGTCGCTGCACCCCCTGCTGGAGTGTAGCGGCCTGCTCTTGCAGGTCAGCTTGCTCACTGCTCAGATCCCAGTACCAATATCCGAGACCGGTTGCGCACACGGCAAACACGACGACTCCGTAGAGTTGCGGAGGCGTGTGTTCAACGATGTCTACGGTTGGATAAAGGTTAACTCGAATCATGGCGGTATCAGGAAGCTTAAACTAGAGTGCTAGCTTTCTCCTCATGTTTGAGGGCGTAGACTTGGCAGTGGGGCCTCTGAATAGGAAAGGAGCAGGGAGAAAGGTTTCTGAACCGGATCCCTGGAAAAGTCGAAACGACTCTTCTTCGGTCTGGCCCGATGCTTCCCACTTGGAGTCGGTGACAAAGACAGAGTGCTTCCAATCCAACTGCAGCTGAACCGGCCTCTGGGCAGAGAACCCATTATTGGATGTTACCCAAATCGCCTGGTTTACCCTCAAACAATGAAGTAAGCTTCGTAAGTGCCACTGACTGTGAAATTGGGCCTAATCTATTCTTCAAGTTATGGCATTTTCCACAAGCTAGCTGAACTTTATCCACAACTTTTGGACAGCTTTCCCAATCCCCTCAGCCCCTGCTCCCTAACCGTGTAATCCTATGAAATAATGGAGGATTTGCCCCCTGTTTGTCAACATTGTCGTCTTTTTTTCCTGGTGGAGGGATGGTAGGGGCATCCTTGGCTGGAAATCGCTAATCGTTTTCTTTCGGGAAGACCTGGAGAACTTTCAATCCTTGGAAGTTGCTCTCTGGCAGGGGGCAACTCGGGTCCTTGACGATAGGGGGCGGTGAACTTGACAGCGAACGGGTTGTTCCTGTATTTTTTGCGTTTACTTTTTGGGATGTTCATGAATTCAGAGAGAAATAAATCCTCCTTATGAAGACTTATCTGCCGCCGGTGAATGAAATAGAGCGGAAATGGTACTTGGTGGATGCTGACGACCGGGTCCTGGGTCGCCTGGCTTCGCGCCTGGCCACCATTTTAATGGGCAAGGATAAGGCTTGGTACACTGACTTCCTCGACACGGGCGATTTCCTGGTCGTTGTCAATGCCGACAAGGTCCGTCTAACCGGGAAAAAGTGGGACGACAAGAGTTACTATAGGCACAGTGGATTTCCTGGGGGATTGAAGGAAATTAAGGCAAAAGACCTGCTCGTCAAGCATCCGGAAGACCTCCTTCGATTTGCCGTCAAAGGGATGCTTCCCAAAAACAAACTGGGGAAGAAGATGATCAAGAAGCTCAAGGTATATGCGGGTAACGATCATCCTCACCAGGCCCAAAAGCCGGAATCCCTGGAATTGTGAGGATTTGAACCTTGGACAAAGTTCAATACCACGGGACCGGTAAACGAAAGACTTCCACGGCGCGTGTCTTTTTGATGCCCGGAGGGAGCGGTCAAGTCATCATCAATCACATTGATTTTGAGGACTATTTCAAAAGCAAGGCTCACCGTATGGCGGTCACTCAACCTCTGGTTCTCACCGATAATCTGGAGACCTTTGATGTATATGTCAATGTGAGGGGGGGGGGGTTCACGGGGCAGGCGGGTGCGACCCGGCTGGGTATTGCCCGAGCTCTGTTACTGGTAGATCCTGAGCTGCGTCAAGCCTTGAAGAAAGCCGGCTTTTTAACCCGGGATCCCCGAATCAAGGAACGCAAGAAATACGGCCAGCCTGGAGCCCGGAAAAAGTACCAATTTTCCAAAAGATAAATCAGGAGAAATTGTTTGGCGACCATTTCGATTAAGCAACTGCTGGATGCCGGTGTTCATTTTGGTCACCAGACCGGCCGCTGGAACCCTAAAATGAAGCCCTTCATTTTCGGGGAGCGTAACGGTGTTCACATCATTGACCTGCAGAAGACCCTCAATTTCTTCAAGGTGGCCATTGAATTCACGACAACCCTGGCAGCCCAGGGGAAAACGGTGCTGTTCGTGGGGACCAAGAGTCAGGCCCGGGAAACGATCGAAGAAGAGGCGCGCCGTTGTGGAATGTATTGGATCACCAACCGGTGGCTGGGAGGTCTTCTTACCAACTTCGCCACCGTCAAGAACAGCATCAAGCGGTATCGGGACTTGGAGACCATGCGGGACAACGGCTTTTATGAAAAGCTGTCCAAAAAGGAAGTGGCTCGGTTGGAACGGGAGCGCAAAAAGTTGGAAAAGAACCTGCGCGGTATCAGAGATATCGACCGGTGTCCCGATGCCCTGTTCATAGTCGACTCCAGGCAGGAGTCCATAGCGGTCCAGGAGGCGGCCAAGCTGAACATTCCGATTATCGCTGTGGTGGATACTAATTCTGACCCCGATCTGATCGACTACGTGATTCCCGGTAACGACGATGCCTTGAGATCCGTGAAGCTTTTCGCGGAAACGGTAGCGGATGCGATTTTGGCCGGTAGATCGGTCTATACGGCCCGTGTCGAGGCAGAGATGCAGGAGGCACAGGAAAAGGCTGCCAAGGAGGAGGCTCAGCGGAAAGCTGCCAAGGAGGCCAAGGAAGCCGCCAAACTTGCTGCGGAAGCGCAGCAGCAGGCTGAGCAGGCGAAAGAGCCGGTCGACACCGGCGGAGAGGTTGAGGCTAAGAAGCCGGCCATCGAGAAGCCTGCTGTATCGACTGAGGCGGTGGAGGCCGAACCAGAAGGCGAGGCTGAAAAGGTTCCTGCTGTGGAAGTGGAAGGAGCATCCAAGAAGACTGCTGCCAAAAAGAAGGCACCCGTCAAGAAGGCAAAGTCTGGAACGGCCAAGACCGCCACGACTGCCAAGGTCAAAAAGTCAGCCGCTAAATCGAAAAAAACGGCTTCCAAGACCAAAAAGACGACCACCAAAAGCAAGGCCGCCAAGGCCACTGCTGCCAAGAAAACTTCGGCCTAGCCGGGATTATTCATAGGCTCAGTTCAAGGAGGGCCGCAGGCGCCGCGATGACAAGGCGTACGGCCCGTAAGCGGGTGCCCCAGGTGTCCCGGTAGCGAAAAATTTTGCATCATCCCGGCTATTGCCCGCTTCCTGCGATTGGACAATCTTTACTAGTAAAGGGCGTGCGAGCTAAACACAGTAAGTTTCGATGGAGACAGAGGGAGGACCCTGATGGCTATTTCTGCAGAACAGGTCAAAGCGCTGCGAGATCAGACCGGCGCCGGAATGATGGAGTGCAAGAAAGCTCTGGTTGAGGCCGAGGGTGATCTTGAGAAGGCTGTCACGATTCTTCGAGAACGGGGTCTGGCGGCCGCCGCCAAGCGGTCAGACCGCGAAACCCAGGAGGGGATTGTCGGGCACTATATTCACGCAGGAGGGAAATTGGGAGTCCTGCTGGAGGTGAACTGCGAAACGGATTTTGTCGCCTCGACAGATGAGTTTCAGGATCTGGTGCGGGACATCGCCATGCAGATAGCCGCCGCCAATCCCTCTCATGTGCGACGGGAAGAAGCCAGCACGAAAGATGTGGAAAAGGAACAAGCTATCTATCGCAAGCAAGCCTTGGACTCGGGAAAGCCCGAGAATTTAGTGGACAGAATAGTTGAAGGAAAGCTCAATAAATACTATTCTGAGGTTTGTCTGTACGAACAGCCCTATATCAAGGATCCTGAGCAAACGGTTGAGGAATTAGTGAAATCCAGAATCGCAACTCTTAAAGAGAACATTTCCGTCAAGCGATTTGTCCGTTTTAAGGTAGGGGAATAAACGTTTACACTTCACAGGCTAGGGGACGATACTGATGGCAGGCGACGCGGCTCACCAAAGGGAAGCAACTGCTGTAGAAC
>JAPYTY010000115.1 GCA_029942065.1 Acidobacteriota bacterium
TCGCCACATGGTCGATCTTTTCCACCATCCAGCTATTGACGTCGGTGAAAAATTCGGTGTCCTGAAGACCGATGATCTCCGCCTCCGAGGTGTTCAAGATACGCAGGCCGGCAGCGTTGCAGGTAACGATTTTCTTCTCTTTGTCCAGGGTGACGACGCCGTTGGACATACTTTCCAGAATGCTCTCCACGTAATTTTTCGTGTTTTGAACATCGTCGAAGAGTTTGGCGTTCTCCAGCCCGATGGAGATTTGAGCGGTAAATGCCTTCAATCGGGCCTCATCTTCCGCTTGAAAGGAACCCCCAACCTTGTTGAGAACCTGAGTGACTCCTATGGTTTTCCCGTCTTTGTTGACCACCGGGGTGCACAGTATGGATCGGGTGAAAAAACCCGTTTCCTTGTCGAAGCTGGGATTGAAACGTAAATCCGCATAGGCGTAGGGAATGTTCACCGACTCGCGGGACTGGAAAACGGTACCGGCAATGCCCAGGTGATTGGGGAAACGGATTTTGGTGGCACCTAGGCCCTGGCCTATCTCGGTATATAACTCCTTGGTTTTCTCATCATTGAGAAACAGCGTGGAGCGTTCGGCGTTGACCATCTTGGTGACCGCCGCCATGATTTTTTGAAGCAGTGGGCCCAGCTGGATTTCCGAGGAAATTTCAGATACAACACTGAGAAACTCCGCTTCTTCCGCCCTCAACTTTTCCATTTTTTCGACGAAAAGAGCACTTTGAAGAAAAACAGCAACCTGGTCGGTGATGGCACCTAACATCTGAAGATCATCCTGGGAAAAGAGTTTCTTTTTCTTGTTCATGGCCTGGGCCACGCCCAGGGTCTCGCCGGTAGCTGTCTTTATGGGGGTACACAGAATGGATTTGGTGGTGAAGCCCGTTCTTTTGTCAACGGAAGGATCAAAGCGAGTGTCCGCATAGGCGTCTTGAATGAAAAGGCTCTTGCCGGTTGTGAAGACGTAGCCGGAGACACCTGCATTGTTCAGGATCCGGATCTCCTGGCTCAGATTGCCCTGCGCCACCCGGGAATACAATTCCCCGGTTCCTTGATCCTCCAGGAAAATACTACTACGCTCCACATTCAGGGCCTTGGAGGTGATTTCCACGATCGAGGCCAGCTTCTCGTCCAGGTTCTTGCCCTGGGCCACCTGATGAAAGACATCCAGTAGGAACTCTGCTGTGGCATCGGTTTGCCTACGACTTTTCCCGGAGCGGCGCTCGGTGGGTTTATTTGCCTTGGTCGGTGTCTTGGTTTTGGCCATTGTGCCCCTCTAGTTTCTCTCGCATTGTTTCGATGGTCTGCTGCAAGTGTTCGCGCTGATCTCGGAAGATCTGGTCCTTTTCCTGCAGCCCTTTCTCGTATTCAACGCTGGCACCGTTCAACTGGTCTCTCAAGTCGGTTATGGTGTCCTTGAACTGGCTATTTTCTCCACTGGCATCGGCCAGGGTTTTCTGGATGGTGGCATCCTTGTCGAGTCTCTCTGCCTCCAGTTCCGCTCGCAGGGTAGCAATGGTTTCCTGGAGCTCATCGGCTTCACTGCTGGCGGAAGCCCGCGTCCTCTGGACCGCCTCGCCTTTTTCCATTCTACCGAGTTCCAGCTCATCTCGCAGATCGGTGATGGCCGACCTGAGTTGAATCAGCTCATTGTTGGCGGCAACTACCGCCTTTTGAACGGCTTCATCCTTTTCGATTCGGAGCCGTTCCAGTTCGTCACGAAGTGCTGCCACCGTTTGCTTGAGTTGGCCCATCTCGTCGTGTGAAGCGAGAACCGCTCGTTGCACGGATTCGTCTTTGTTGGAGGCCGATAGGTCCAGTTCACTGCGCAGGGAACTGAGAGTATCTTTCAGATGGCGTATTTCTGTCTGAGCGGAATAAAGTTCTCCATGCGTCACATCGGATTCCATCAGAAACAATTTCCTCCTGCGCCGTCGAGATCAACTAAAGAAGGGTGAAGTAGGTCCCCTTGATTGTTTTCATTTGTCTTATCTTGTTATCCCTGGCCATGTCGTGAAGCACATTCATCACCAGATCCCGGGGATTGTCACCAGGGAATGGATAGCTCGCCGCCAGGCGCTCCTAAGCGATCTTGGCAGGCTTCAAACGAGTCTCAGGCATTCAACTCGGCCAGTACGACCTCCTCCACTGAGGAACCCGCGATTTGCTCCTTCAAAGAACGCGCATCCTTCTCGGGTGCGGAAGGGGCAGGAATGGGATTGGGTGGTGCCAGCTCTGAACCAGAGGGCTTTTCAGAAGCCTTTTTCATGGCCGGGAGGCTATTATCTAGGCCCTCTCCCTGCGCCACGGGGACCTCCCCGGGCGGGGTGGTCTCAACGACGGCCTCAGGCTGAGTAGGGCCCTGAGTTGGACCAGGGTCGTCTTGAAAGTGGAGTGGTCCTTCCTGAGTATCCGCCGGTTCCGCCGGTGACCCGCCCACGAACCCTGGGGATGGTGATTCCAGGCGCAAATCTTCCTGGGTTGAAACAGCCGTGTTTGACGTGTCTACGGCAGCG
Organism: Acidobacteriota bacterium; assembly: GCA_029942065.1. GTDB lineage: Bacteria > Acidobacteriota > UBA6911 > RPQK01 > JADFOI01 > JAPYTY01. The sequence continues at coordinate 2,526 of JAPYTY010000115.1, forward strand.
GAAGAGTGTTGGCGTTCCAAGGCCCGAAATTCTTCCTTGAGCTGGGCTTCCCGGGCATCCAGTTGCTCCAGCATGCGCCTTGATTTAGCTTCGATTTCTATTAGATCAACTTCCATCGTTGTGGTCAGCCTTCTCCTGCCTCTCTCCTGAGTAAAGACCTTCCGGCACTTGAACGGTGGCCCTAATCCTAAACCTTTGAGAGGTTTCAGGCAATTCTAAATTACTGAGCGGGGGATGCTCCAGCAGGAAGATCAAGAGATGCGTTGACCTTGATCATCAACCTGATGAAAAATCATGTAAATGCTATCAAGTAAGTAGAGTTTAGGGATAGTAGCGAGGGGGGGGCCATTTCGGGTGGACACGGTTTCGATCCTACCAGCTTTTCTGAAGTCCTTCGATGGTGATTCTCCGGTAAACGGGGGGTTGAGCATCCAATCGATGCATGACCTCGAGTTTGTATTTATCACGCAGCTGAGTCTGGTACTGTAGATTTCTCCCCAGGCGCGAATCGGGTGGGAACCGTCGATCGGCCTCTTGAATGACGCGTTCCTCCGCCTCATTCAGGGCGTGCAAAATCTCGCGTCGCAGGGAGGAGTCCTCCGGGACTTCCGGTTGATAACTAATCTGCTTGGCAAGGGATTTGTGGAGGTGCCTGACCTCACCTGAGAAAAGGTGGAGCTGATACCATTCCTTACCTTCATCCAGCAGTTCAAAGATATCCCCGCGGTGAGCCGTGACGACAAGGGATGCTGAGGGGGAGGGTGCCGATCGAATATTGGCGCGATAGGCAGTGATCTCAACGTATTGATTGGCAGAGAGGGCACTGCCAGTGAGGCCCAGGAGGAGCGAACCGGTCAGGAGAAATCGATGCACCAAGGTCTTCATTGTGTTCTGAATGCCCATTATACGGGAAAAGCCGCTGCATATCTGTTCTCCGAAATCCGGAATTGGATGCAACCTTCAATTGCTATTGACGGCGGCAGGGAGGGTGGTTTACGGTTTTGAATGGATACAATTGGAAAATATTTCTGTAAGCGAGGATCAAAGCTATGTCACGAGATTACAATTTCCCCCGATATAAGGCCGCGGCGGTACAGGCGGGACCGGTCTTCAGAAATGCCCCTGACTACTTCGATCTTCAGGCGACCCTGGAGAAGGCAGTGGGTCTGGTTGAAGAAGCGGGTAAGGAAGGGGCGAGATTAATCGTCTTTCCGGAGTGCTGGCTTCCCTGTTTTCCGTACTGGTCTTTGGATCTCACGGGCGATCGCGCCGTGTTTGCCGATATGTGGGCCAAACTTCTCTGGAATTCCGTTGAAGTTCCCGGCCCTGAGACGGAGGTGCTGGGTCAGGCGGCTAAAAAGGCCAATGCCTATGTGGTCATGGGAATCAATGAGAGAGACAAACGATTCAGAAACAGCATGTACAATTCCCTCCTTTATCTGGATCCACGGGGAGAGGTGATCGGAGTCCATAGAAAAATTTGCAACACCGTCCAGGAACGCTTCTTCCACACTCCCGGAGACGGAGGAGACAATCTCAATGCCGTGTTCCCAACCGAGATCGGAAGGCTGGGAGGGTCCATTTGCGGAGAACATGCCCAGCTTACCCTCGCCCATCATTGGATGATCCAGGGTATTCAGGTCCATTGCTCGTTGTGGCCGGGTTATAAAAGATTGGAAACGGTGACCGATGTGACCACTCGGGCTCTGGCCTTTAACATCGGATCCTTTGCTGTTTCTGCAGCGACCTATATCCCGGAGGAGGATCAGCCCAAGGACTTCTATCCCAACAGCCTGTTCCAGGTGCCCCAGATGTTCAGAGGTGGAAGCGCGGTGGTGAATCCCTACGGGGAGAATGTGACAGGTCCGGTCTATGACAAGGAAACCATCGTTTACGGCACCATTGATCTGGCGGATGTGGATCGAAGCCGCCACGCTGTTAACCTCTCAGGCCTCTATAACCGATGGGACCTGATCAACATCAATGTTCGGCAGGAATCGTATGAGCCCGTGACGAGGATCGATAGCCAGGGCGAAACGGTTCGCTCCTCTGCAGACGAGGAACTTCGAGCGTTATCGGATCAGGCAGAAAGGTTGGGGCAGCAGGTCACCAGACTTTCGCGAGAACTCGAGGCCGCAAAAGAAAACCGGCATCAAAAGGAGCGCCAGGAGCCGCTCCCGTCGCTGCCGTAAGCTTGGGGTAGGGAATTCAGCGCCCTTCTTACTTTCGCAGTCCTTGCTGTGGGCGCACTCAGTGCGCCCCTACACTTACCTTTCAGGCATCGCCGCGAAACGACGACAGAAGTGGCCCGATCTTGTAGCGGCCGCTCTGTGATCGGCACTCCGGAATCGGCGCACTGAGGCACCTCCCACACTCCCGGAAGGGTGAAACGCCCGGGTCGAAGACCAGCGGCCGGCTACTGGGAGAGAACCACCGGCGAGAGGTGATTGTGCACTTCTTTCCACTGCCCATCCTCTTTGATCAGCACCGTTGTACGCCTCATGTTCACGGTGCTTGTTCTGCCATCGGGAGAAGTGGAAGATCCGACAACATAGCTGGTACTGAGGGCGGTATTGCCGTAGACCCTCACCTCGATGTGCCGGAGCTGATGATTGTATTTGACCCCTGCCGTCAATTGGGCCTCCAGGCTTTCTCTTTCAGCCTCAAGAGAAGCGGGTCGACTGAGAAGTCCACCGCCCGGGCCAAAGGAATCACGTTCCTCTGTATGATAGCTGGACCAGGTTGCCACATCTCCCCTGTTTCGGGCGGCATAATGGCCCTGCTCAAGGGCTTTGATATCCTCGACATCATCGGCCCAAACCACCGGCATTATCAACATGCTTCCCAGTAGAACAGTGATTAGTTGTTTCATCCCTTACCTCCTGAAGTCAGATCGGGTTATAGGTGAGAGGAGCCCGAATGATGCGTCATCCGGGCTCACAGTAATTTGCTGCAGGCAGAGGCAGTCCGTCTTCAAGAGGATAGGAAGGCTCTTTCCATTTCTTCCAGAACCTGGGCTTCCTGTTTGGAAATCCTTGAACCCAAACCCAGAATACCGCCGCTGGCTTCCGCCACTGCTCGTGCCTGGCCCATCCACTGGGTTTTGAGGGAGTCTCGTTCCTCCTCATTGAGCTGCTCGCACAATCCTTCAATGTAGCCTTGCCAGGCTGCCAGGAGATTGCGATCAGGCCGGCGCGACAGCCACCTCTCCAGCAAGTCATACTCCACGGTTCCTAGCGTCAACCCGGAGGATTGCGCCGCTGATAGGACAGCTTCCCGTTCCTTGTCATCCAGATGTCCATCGGCCCAAACTACATGGATCAGCGGCACCAGTGCCAGTGCCGCCACGGTCTCGGCATGAACATCCAGTTCCAGGAGCTTTTCCAGAATAGCCTGGTTGGTGATTCCGGACGCTTTCTCTAAAGCTGCCTTGGACAACTCCAGTTTGTGGGTGGCCTGAAGCTTCTCTAGCTGTCTTTGGCTTTCTGTATGAAAGAACTCTTCCTCCAGGCTCCTTCGTCTGTTTTCTAAAAAATCACCCTGTCCCATAGTGCTTCTCACTTGCCTGTTAAATTCGACGCAAATCTATTTTCTCTCACATTGGGTTCACGTCCAAATCTTTTCCTGCGGGACGCCTATCCCCAGGTCTTCCATCCTCACATCCAGAGAAAATAACATATGAGAGCCAGGATCAGACCGGTCCCAAGGTTCATGATGAATCCGTTCTTCATCATTTCTTTGACACGGACCAGGCCAGTCGAATAGGCAATGGCGTTAGGGGGTGTCCCGACCGGCATCATAAAATCCAGTGAAACTCCAATCGCGATGATCATGGCCATCGTCCGCACGTCAATGCCCACCACCTGGGCGACTGGAATCATCAAAGGCACGAGAATCGCCGCAGATGCCGTGTTGCTGGCCATCATGGTAATGAGAACTCCAAAATAGACGAGAATGATCAGGATCAGGAAGACATGAAGCCCACGCAATTGGCCGGTAAGCGCTTCAGCCAGGAGGACAT
>JAPYTY010000116.1 GCA_029942065.1 Acidobacteriota bacterium
GGTCTCCGACCAGCACGTTCCACGTTCCACGTTTCCGGTGTGTGGGAGGCGCCGCAGTGCGCCGATTCCGGAGAGCCGCTCGCAGAGCGGCCGCTACAATTGCTCGCCATATCTCCGACCTCGCTCCAAAGGAGCGACAGGGTCAGGGGTCAGCCTTCTCCGGGCCTCCGCGGTTCCCCCCTCACAGCTGGGGTCGTCTCTGATGCCAGTCCGTCTCGGCTTCGTAGGCGTGGGCCACTCGATAAATGATTTCTTCCTCGAAAGGCTTGGCCGCGATCTGCAGTCCCACCGGAAGTCCCGCCGGCGAGGTGGAAAAACCCGCCGGTACGGCCATGGCCGGATATCCGCTGCAATTGAACATCTTGGCAAAGTCTTGCCGCACCCTGAACTGCAGGGGTTCGCCCGCAGGAGCCGGCCTTCCCGGAGTGATGAATACATCGAAGGACCTGAAAAGCTGGCGCATTTCCTGGAGGAAAACCTTTTTCAATTTCTGGGCCCGCAGATAGTGAACGGCTGGGATGAGCGCACCCACCTCGCCCTCGCTTCGAGGCCGGGCATTTTCCCCATAGCGGTCGGGATCACCCGCCAGATGATGCTCATGATAGGAGGCGGCCTCACAGATTCTAATCACCCTTTGACCCGAGTCCATGGCCTGAAGGGTGGAGGGCATCTCCACCTCCACCAGCTCGGCTCCCAACTTCTGGTAAACCTCCAGGGCGTCTTGGTAGCCTCTGATGCAGTCGGCATGAAAATCGTCGACCAGGGAATCTGAAGGAATGCCAATGCGGATTCCCCTCACACCTCTCCCCAGTGCCTTTGTGTAGTCGGGTATGGAAACATCGACGGTGTAGTCATCCTGTGGATCGTAACCCGCCAGAACATTCAACATGAGGGCGTTGTCTGCAACGGTCCGCGTCATCGGACCGATGTGGTCCAGCGACCAACTGATGGGAATCACGCCATAACGGCTCACCAGGCCAAAGGTGGCCTTCATTCCCACCACATTGCACAGAGTAGCCGGATGGCGAATGGAGTTGGAGGTATCGCCTCCGGTGGCTGCTGCCAGCTCACCGGCGGCCAGGGCCACCGCAGAACCTCCACTCGATCCTCCCGGGGTTCTGGAGAGATTCCAGGGATTGTGGGAAGGCGTGTCTCCACCCATGGAGAAGGCGGGGAGCCGGGTCTTCCCGACCAGGATGGCGCCGGCTTCCTTCATCCGGGCCACCACCGTGGCATCGTAGGTGGGAATAAAATCGGCCAGCAGCGGAGAGCCGGCGGTGCTCTTGATCCCCTTGGAATAGTGGGTATCCTTCACCCCAAAGGGAATCCCATGCAGGGGCCCTCGATACTGGCCCCGGGCGATCTCCTCCTGAGCGGTACGAGCCGCCTGGAGCGCCTCATCCCGGGCCACGGTGACAAAAGCCAGAACCCTGGATTCCACTTGATCGATCCGGTCCAGGATGGCCTGGGTCAACTCCAGCGGGGAGAGTTGTCGGGTTCGGATGAGCTCGGCCGCTTCGGCGATGCTCAGGTAATTCAACTCGGATGCATTGGCCTGGGATGTGCTCTGGCTGATGGAAGACAGGGCTGCCGCCCCGGCAACCGATCCCTTTAAAAAGGTACGTCTGGAGACACTCATCTGGTTACTCCTTACTTTTATGATTCCTTCTCGAGTCGGAAGGTGGGTACCGGTTCCGACTCCAACTTCAGATTCACTTCCGCCACCGCATCGATGGCATCGAGGTGTCTTTTCATGCTGGAGAGATCCGCCTCGATCCTTTCATTGCTGAGGTCCAGTCCGGCCAATTTGGCCGTCTGCTTCATGACCTCTTTGATCTCTTCATCCGTCATGTTTTTGTGCATGGTCTGTTCTCCTGTTAAAAATAATCAACTGGGCAGAGCGCACTTCTGTGCGCCCTTCAATTCCCGGCGGTACTCACCACTTCGTCAAAGACTCGCAGCAGGTTCTCACCCATGATCTTGGCCACATCCTGGCGAGAGTAGCCTCGACCCAACAGGGCCTGGGCCACGTTCTGGTAATCCGCCGCGTTTTCAATCCCCCGCAAATTGACCGGATAACCTCCAAAATCGGTACTGATGGCTACATGATCCGCGCCTACCAGCCGGGCTATGTAGTCGATGTGATCAATGGCAACAGAGACCAGGGGCATGCTCTTGCGGCGCTCAATACTCATCCTTGCTCGGCCTGCATCCCCACCACTTTGCCGCTCCCGGATAAAATCGTAGATGGTCCCGGCTTCCCCTTGATAGACTAGCGGATCCAGTCCCACCAATGCCGAGCCTCGTATGCGGCCCCGGTGAAACTTGTCCTGATACTCCTGGTCAACGGCCATGGGCAAAAAGGGAACACAGATCACTCCATTCATATCCGCTATCTTGCGAATCATCTCATCGCTCCAGTTGGGGATGTTGGGAGAGGTCACCAGGGCGCGAACCGCTGAATGAGTGGTGGTGACCGGCTGGGTGCTGACGTTCATCACATCCATGACGGTCTGCTCGGCGGTGTGTGAGAGATCGATCACGATCCCCAGCCGATTCATCTCCGCCACCAGTTCCCGGCCGTACTCGGTCAGCCCGTATCCTTTGCCGCCGTTTTCACTGGAGTGCATGACATCGCCAATGCTGTTCCCCAGCAGGTGAACCAGATTCATCTCCCGCAATCCTAAACGGTGAAGCATGCGCAACACCCCCAGATCCCCCTCTAGGGCCAGGGCTCCCTCGATCGACAAAATAGCCGCGATCTTCCCTTGGCGGCGCAGCTCCCGGACTTCTGCGGCATTGGTGGCCATGGCGATCCGATCGGGATAGCGGGCCAGCTCCCGATAGAAGTGGTCAAACTGTTTGAGAGTTTCCTTGACGGCCAGATGATTGGCTTCCAGAAACTCATCGATGGCGGTATTGACGAAGGCCGCACCCAGTGCTCCCTGCTCGGCCAGCGGGAGGGTAAATCGACCGTCCGAGTTGGCCTCACCCAGGGTTCCCCCCCGGGCATAGACCGACCAGACAGGATGCATGTGCCCGTCAAACACCCAGAAGGCGTCCTCACTGTCCTGGGCATGGACCAGCTCCGGAAAGGACTGGAGAAAGGTTGGAATCCGAGGTGCCAGGACAACCAGGATGCCCAACACGCTCAGCCAGGTCAAGATTTGTTTTTTCATGATGCAAACTCCCTTTGTTTGGGAAAATATGGTGTACGTTGCCTTTGAAATATCACTAATCCAGGCTTGGGTCAACAGAAGGAGTGGCAAGGCCCGGGATGGTTGAATGAGTGCTTGGCCTATGCTAGCATTCTCGGCAAGATTTCGATTGAGAAGGTCGTCAAACCGGGGCAGCAGAAAGCTAAGTTTAATCACATCCCGGCTCTCAGGAAGGATGCTATGTTGGAAGCCACTGACCTCTCCAAAGTTTACGACGGCGGTCCGCCTGCACTGGATTCCTTGAATCTCACCATTGAACCCGGCGAGATCTTCTGTCTCCTGGGTGCCAACGGGGCCGGCAAGACCACCACCATCAACCTGTTCCTGAACTTCATTGAACCCTCGGGCGGCACCGCCAAGGTCAAGGGCCTAGATGTGACCCAGGCGCCGCTTGAAACCAAGAAATATCTCGCCTACATACCGGAGCAGGTCATGCTCTATCGGAACCTCACGGGATTGGAAAATCTGGAGTATTTCAGTGCCCTGGCAGGACGACGTTATGAGCGCTCCGCTCTCCTTCCTTTTTTCGAACAGGTGGGTCTTACCACCGAGGAAGCACACAAGCGCATCTCCACCTACTCCAAAGGCATGCGCCAAAAGGTGGGAATCGCCATTGCCCTGGCCAAAAAGGCAGAGGCCCTGCTTCTGGATGAACCCACCTCAGGGCTGGACCCGAAGGCCTCCAATGAGTTCTCCGGGCTTCTGCGCAAAATGAGTTCCGAAGGAGTGGCGGTTTTCATGGCCACTCATGATCTGTTTCGAGCCAAGGAGACCGGAACCCGGGTGGGGATCATGAAACATGGACGGCTGGTTGACACCATGGACACCGAAGGTCTCCAGCACACCGATCTGGAACGAATCTACCTGGAGCATATGCATGATTAAGACCATCGCATACAAAGAATTCCTGCAAATGGTGCGTGATGGCCGCGTCAAGTGGGCCGCGGGCATTGTCTTCTGTCTGTTGCTGGCATCACTGGTAGTGGGCTTGAGACACTATCAGGATCTGAGTGCCCAGCACGAACTGGCACAGAACAAGGTTCGGGAGCAATGGCTCAGCCAGCCCGAACAAAACCCTCATTCGGGCGCACATTACGGCACCTATGCCTTCAAGCCCAAAACCTTTCTGTCCTCTGTGGATACGGGGGTTGAACCCTACGTTGGGGCAGCGGTCTGGTTGGAGGCCCACAACCAGAACCAGTTCCAGGCCCGGCCCGCCGAGGACGCCACCGCCGTGGAACGCTTTGGCCAACTCACAGCGGCCGTGGTCCTGCAGATCTTGCTGCCGCTGCTCAGTATTCTGGTTTCCTTTTCCGTGTTTGCCGGCGAGAGGGAGGATGGGACCCTCCGGCAGCTGGTCAGCCTGGGAGTCAAACCAAGTCATCTGGCTGCCGGCAAGGCACTCGGGGTGGCGGGGGCCCTTGCCATGGTGCTGGTTCCAGCAGTGGTGATGGGAGTGATCGCTTTGACTCTGTTGACCGATCTGGCCGAGGCCAGGGCCGACCTGGGACGCATGCTCCTGATGGGAGCCTTCTATTTGCTCTACTTCGGTCTTTTTATCGGAGTTTCCCTGGCCGTTTCCGCCAGAGCTCGCTCTTCCCGTTTGGCCCTGGTGGCACTGCTGGGCTTCTGGATCTTCAACAGTCTGATTGCTCCGCGCGTGGTTTCCGATCTCTCTCGAGTTCTCTTCCCGGGTCCGTCTAATTTCCAGTTCGAATCGGATATCAAGCTGGCCCTTCAATATGGAGTAGACGGAAACACCACCTATCGCGAGGTCGAGAAAAAGCGACGAGCGGAAGTCATGGCCCAGTACGGTGTCGACAACGTCAGGGATTTACCGGTGAACTTTGCGGGAATCAGACTGCAGATGAATGAAGACTGGGGATATGAGGTCTTTGACAAGTTCTACGGGGATCTGTACCAGAACTTCAGGAGGCAGAATCGGGTCCAGCAGATCAGTGCTGTGGTCGCACCACTTCTGGCCATTCGCTCCCTGTCGATGGGACTGGCGGGGACCGATTACTATCTTCATCAGGACTTTGCCGAACGAGCGGAGATGCACCGGCGACTGGAGATCAAGATCATCAATGACGACATCACCTTTAACGGGGCTGAAGCCGGCCGTGAATATGTGAATGGAATTGATGTCTGGGAGAAGGTCCCCCCCTTTGATTATCAAATGAAGCCGGTTTCCTGGATCTTGGGCAATCATCAGGTGAGCCTGCTGATGCTCCTGCTGTGGTTCGGATTCGCGGGAGTTCTCCTTTGCTGGGCCACCCGAAAGATCGAGGTGGTATAGCCCACACTCCTCACTGGGAGGCATACCTGACATGCTGTTTCAAATTGTCAAACACGAATGGCGCAATCTGACCGCCGATCGAACCCTTTGGTGGGTCGTCTTCATCCTGGTGGTGGCCATCGGCTACGGGGTCTACAACGGAACCTCATGGGTCACCTTCCTGGAGGAAACCATCGAAACCGCACTCCAGGAGGAACACGACCGGCTGGCCAAGGCTCAGTACACGGTTGCCAATGGGCTGGAACCTGAGAGAGAGAGCCGATCCCCTTACAGCGCCAGGTATATCGGGCGCAGGATGGGACTCCGCTATGCCTATTTGCCCCCCGCGCCCCTGGCTTCACTCTCGGTGGGACAAAGCGATCTGTACCCTCCCTACTTTCTGGTCAATACCCAGTCCCCCCAGCGCCAGAAGAGACATTCGGAGCTGGAAAACCCCAACCATCTGCTGGAGAGTCGTTTTGATCCGGCTTTTGTCATGGTTTACCTGTTTCCTCTTTTGATCCTGGCCCTGACCTACAATCTGATCAGCTCGGAGAGAGAACAGGGTACCCTGGCCATGGTTCTTTCCCAGCCCGTTTCGCTTCAGAAGTTCGTGGTGAGCAAGGTGGGCTTCCGGGCTTTCCTGGTCTTGGCATTGGTGATCGGGCTTTCCTTTCTGGCTTTTCTCCTGAACGGAGTGAATCTTCTGGATGGGAGTGTGACCCCGAGCCTGCTGATGTGGATCGGTATCGTGGTCGCCTACAGCGCCTTCTGGTTCGGCCTGGCGGTGGTGGTGAACGCCTTCGGACAAAGCTCGGCAACCAATGCCATCATCCTGGCCGCCCTATGGCTGGGATTCGTGGTTCTGGTCCCTTCGGTGGTCGGCCTGGTGGTCAAGAGCCTGTACCCGGTTCCTTCGGGAGTGGAATTCATTGTCGCATTGCGCGAAGCTTCCATGAACGCCAGGGCCGAGGAGGCTCAGCTGCTGTCCGTCTTTTATGAAGATCATCCGGAGCTGCTGCCCGAGGACGAACAGCCCGACA
>JAPYTY010000117.1 GCA_029942065.1 Acidobacteriota bacterium
CATTCTGAGTTCACTTCTCCGGAGCCCTGAAGGGGCGGCATAGAATAGCCTGGGGCGTGAGCCCCAGGTTGTGGTCATGTCAGTTAAAAGAAGAGCCCTGTAAGGGCGATGTAGACCCATTAACGGATTCCACATCGCCCCTTCGGGGTTCTGGACCCCATCCCTGCCAGGACCTTTCAACCTCTCCCACACCGCGGGAAGCCGCTCAAGCTCGACTTTCTCACGCCAGGTCGTCACGAAGTGGCGTCAGGGCCGGCCTTGAGCGGCCGCTACAATGACCTTGTTGTGTTGGCTGAGATTGGAGAAATGAGAAAAAGAGAAATTTCTCTTCTTTGTGTCTTTGTGGTTAATTTCTTCGCCGTGTCTCTGTGGTGAAGATCCACCTGATTCATTTCAAAAAGCATGCGTGAACTCTTCAAAGAAGGATTTCGAAGTCGGATCAAGGGGCACGCCCAGGGCATTGGCAACGCGACAAAAACAATTGAAAAAACTGGTCAGAACGACCACATCCAGGACCTCGGACTCGGAGAGGCCGGCTGCAACCAGGCGATCCACTTTCTCCTGAGTCACCCGGTGCGAATCCAGGGTGAGTTGCTCGACGAATTCCAGGATGGCCTGATCCTGTTCGGACAGTTCCGCGTTCCGCCAACCCTGGACATTCTTCAGGAGTACCCCGGAGGCTCCCTGCTCCTTGAGCTGACTTCCATGAAGACCCAAGAAATAAGGAGCTCGCAGCAACGAGGCGACCAGATAGCCGATCAGATGCTCGCGCGGACTCCCCAGGGGGGAACCCCCGAAAGTGCAGTAGCGGGCAAAATCGCCGGCTGCGGCTGCCGACTCCTGGTGCAGCGATAGAGCCCTGAGCCAGTTCGGGACGAAGCCGATCCGCTTCTCCCATTCCTGGAATTCTCTCCCCAGGGTCTCTCCCAGCCCGGAGAAATCCGGCCTCTCCACCCACAATCCGGGCTCGGTTCCCGAAATCACCTGGCCGAGGGTGGCCCCATCACCTTGAAGTTCCCTGATCTCAGCCGCTTTTTTGGTGGGGGAATCGGGGGAGTAGGTGTACTGGGCTAGAATGGACTCCTCGACCCGGTCGGTCCCGATCTCGATGCCGATGCCGTTGGCGATGCGCGTGATGTAGTGGCGATACCCCGCCACCAGGACGATGTCCAGTACTTGTTTTTCCGGGTAGCCCACCTCCCGGAGGGCCTTCAGGTCGCCCGAGGTGAGTTGTTCGGGGAAGAAGGTGATTTTTTCCGAGTAGGCCAGCAGCGCCCGATCCATGGGATCATGGAGGTGATCTCTCCAGTTCTGCAGATCCAGGACTTCCTGCAGGTCGTTGGTTGCCTCACGGAGAAACTCCCCGTGGCCGGCCGCTCAGTAACTGCACTGGACCAGGTCCGAGATCAGCGTGGCAATGAACTCTTCTCGACGCCGACCCAGATCGGAAGCTCCAAACAGGGTGGTACTGCGGAAATGGGTACTCACCCGCAGGGCTTCCGGCCGCAGGCTCAGAGCCGTGACGACCTCCGAGGTCCTGCCGACCGTCTGGAGGTTTCGGTCATAGCACTCCTTGAGCAAGCCGGAGGCCTCCTCTTCCGAAATCATCGGTATAAATGCCATCTGGATATCCTCCTTCCACTTTACATGCAAAACTTATTCTACTGCATCTCAGCCGCCGGGTCAGGTGTGACAGGGTCTTTTAGCGGCCGCTAAAATGAGCCTGCCGTGAAACCGGGGATTGCTTTCCTGACGGCTTCGGTTTAGTATTCCCGCCGACCGATTAGTCAGGGAGCGATCAGATGCACGACCCGAAAATGGACCATTTACCCGCCGCCAAAACCGGAACCACCGCCATTGAAGTGGAGCTTCACGACACCTCTACCGACGGACGGGGGGTGGGCCGACTCCCCGAGGGCAAGGTGGTGTTCGTGGAAGGGGGTATCGGCAGCGAGGGGGTGACCGTCCGGCTGGAACGGGAGACCCGGACCCTGGCGGAAGGGTCCCTCCAGAGCGTGCTCAAGGGCTCCCCGATGCGGCAGGAGCCCCCCTGTCCCCAGGCGGATCGCTGTGGAGGGTGTCAACTGCAGCATGTGACGCCGGAAGGTCAACTCACGCTCAAGAGGCAGTGGTTGATCCAGACGCTGCGCAGGGTGGGCCGCTGGGATCCCCAGCAGATCGACCTGGCGGACCAGCTGATTCGCTGTCACCAGGCCAGTCCCTTGGGCTATCGGGTCCGAGCCCGCTGGCATTTTGACGGCGAGACACTGGGATTTTTTGCCCGGCGATCTCACCAGGTCGTCTCCAGCCAGGACTGTCTTCTGCTGGCCCCCCCCCTGGTGGAGGCCCGCACCAGGCTGTTGGGCATGCTCACCGCCGATGGGATAGCCAGGCTGTGTCGGCGGGCTGCTCTGGTGGATCTGCAGTTGGAAGCCACCCTGTTGCGAAACGATGCCGTGGTTCTCAGCTTGGGCGCCCTGGCCTGTCGGAGACGAAAGGAAGAACCTCCGCTTCGCCACAGGCTACAGTCGCTGGTCAAGCAGTGGAACCACACCCAGGTGGATGGGGACGGACTTGCGGAGGTGGCCCATCCGGATCGGGAGTCGTTTCGGGTGGGCGCTCAGGTATTCGTGCAGCCTCACTTTGAAGCTCTTTCCCTGTACCGGGCGGAAATCCTGGATCAGCTGCGGCGACTGCTTCGGCAACCGGTCTTTTCATCTCTGGACCGGAAAACTGAGTGGAAGGCATGGGATCTCTATTGCGGAGCCGGAGCGCTTTCGGATCTTCCCGGTTTGGCGGCGGGTACCGGTCACCAGGTCACCACCTGGTCGGTGGATGGGGAGGCGACGGCCATAACCGCACTGCAGCGAAACCATCCTGCCCTGGCCGCCCACTCGGTGGTGGGCGATGTCCGGGAGTTCATCCAGGACCGGGTGGACGATGCCGAGCTTCCCGACATTCTTGTGTGTGATCCTCCCAGGGACGGCATCGGCCTGTCTGCGGCCACCCGTCTGAGTCGGGCGCTTGCCGGCCGGAGGGCATCGACCGCCCTGATCTGGCTGGCCTGCGACAATGCCAGCTTTGCCCGAGATCTAAAGCCGTTCCTGGATCACGGCTTCAGCCTGCACTCGATGGCCCTGTTTGATTGCTTCACCTATACCATCCATGCCGAGACGGTGGTGCTTCTGGGGTGCCCCGGCACGACCGAGTGATACCACTTCCCCGGTATGCTTCTTAAACGTTGAACAGAAAATGGCTGATATCTCCATCCTGGAGAACGTATTGGCGGCCTTCGAGTTTCACCAGGCCCTGCTTGCGTGCGCTTGCCATGCTGCCGGATTCCACCAGATTCTCAAAAGAAATGACCTCCGCTCGGATAAATCCCCGCTCGATATCGGAATGGATGACGCCTCCCGCCTCCACTGCAACGGCGCCCTGGCGAATCGTCCAGGCCCGAACCTCATCCTCGCCGACGGTCAAAAAACTGATCAGTCCCAGCAGGGCGTAGGAGGAAGCGATGACCCGATCTCTGGCCGGTTCCTGAATCCCGAGACTTTCCATGAATTCACGCGCATCGGTTTCCTCCAGCTGGGTCAATTCCTCCTCGATCTTGCCGCTGAGAGGAACGACCAGGCTCTTGGAGTGATCGTATGCTAGCTCCGGGGGGGCGGAGAGCTGCTCCTCTCCGATGTTGAGTACCACCAGTACCGGCTTTTGTGAAAGGAGGGGGTAGCCTCGAATCAGCTTCTCCTCCTGTGAGGTGAGTTCCAGGTCTCGTATTGGCCGCTCTTCCTCGAGGGCCTGCTTGAGTCGGGTCAGGACATCCTGTTCGGCGATCTTGATTTTCTTCTCCTGGCCGGATGTTTTCTTCAACTCCTTCTGGAGCCGTTCCAGCCTTCTCTCGATGATCACCAGATCGGAAAAGGTGAGTTCCAGATCGACTCCCCCCAGGTCGGCCTCCGGGTTCACCGCTCCCGAAGGATGGGGGACGCTCTCGTCCTCGAAGGCGCGAACCACGTGAAGCAGAGCATCGGCAGTTCCGATATAACCCAGGATTTCCGCCGATAGTTCGGTTCCCTGCTCCTCTCCCTTGAAGCCGCTCACATCCACATACTGCACCTCGGCAGCCGTGAGCTTACGCGGCTTGTAAATGTCCGCCAGCACGTCCAGCCTGGGGTCGGGGACCTTGACCGAGGCCAGATTGGGCTCAAAACGTCCCGAAGAGAAGGCGGCGGTCTCAGCCGTTTTCCTTGTCAAGGCATTGAAGACCGTCGTCTTACCGCTATTGGGCAATCCGACAATGGCAATTTTCATAATTTAGCCTAAAAATCAGAGGGGGAGTATATCTATTTCGGGCAAGATCGGAAACTCCGGAAGCTCACCGCAGGTCTTGCAAAAAGTCAAAGACCCCCTATAATGCAATCCCCCTGTTGAAGCGGGTGCCTCCACCAATCAGGAGCTTTCTGCAGGGAGAGAACTACAGAGGAGACTTCAGTTGCCGATCTTTCGAAAACCCGCCTGCTGGTCATGATTCGTGCCCTCAATATCTCCAAGGCCTATGGCTCGAATCTGCTGTTTGACGAGGTGAGCTTCGTCTTGAACCCGGGGGAACGACTGGGGCTGGTGGGCCGCAATGGGCACGGCAAGACCACCCTGTTCCGGATTCTCCTGGGCACCGAGAAACCGGATGACGGGCAGATGGTGGTGTCGAAGGGTTACCGGATCGGGCATCTCTCCCAGCAGATCAAATTTTCCGAGCCGAGCGTTCTGGCCGAGGCCTGCACCGGTCTTCCGAAGACCGAGGACGGGACCGATACCAGCTATCGCGCCAAGGCCGCGCTTGACGGCCTGGGGTTTTCTCCGGAGGAGCTGGATCGTTCTCCCGGGGAACTCTCGGGAGGATTTCAGGTGCGTCTCAACCTGGCCAAGGTGTTAATTTCCGAGCCCAACCTACTGCTTCTCGATGAGCCCACCAACTACCTGGATATTGTCTCGATGCGCTGGCTGCAGCGGTTTCTTGGGGACTGGCGCCGCGAGCTGATCCTGATCACCCATGACCGCGAGTTCATGGATGGGGTCACCACCCACACCATGGCGATTCACCGCAAGAAGCTTCGAAAGCTCGAAGGGACCACCGCGCACGCGTTCCAACAGATCGCCCAGCAAGAGGAGATTCACGAGAAAACGCGCCTGAATCAGGAAAAACATCGCCGCCAGCAGGAGCAGTTCATCGAGCGTTTCCGGGCCAAGGCCACCAAGGCCAAGGCGGTGCAGAGCCGCGTCAAGAGGCTCGACAAAGAGCTGGACCTGGAGCGTCTTGACGAGATCCATGATCTCAATTTTCGTTTCCGTGCAGCTACCTTTCCCGCCAAGCGCACCCTGAATGTCGAGGGTCTTTCCTTCAATTACCCCGAAGGGCCCCAATTGATTCAAGAACTGCAGCTTCAGGTGGGGCGGCACGACCGTATCGGGGTTATAGGTCCCAACGGCCGGGGCAAGACCACCCTGCTGTCGCTTCTGGCCGGTGTTCTGGAGCCGGGTGCGGGAACGATCGGTCTCCATCCCAAGACCGAGATGGCCTACTTCGGGCAAAGCAACGTGGATCGTCTTGATCCGGGAAAAACCGTGGAGGAAGAGATCCTGTCGGTTCATCCCGAGCAAAGCAGAGGTGGCGCGCGCGGCATCTGCGGTTTGATGATGTTCCCGGGCGATGATGCCCTCAAGAAGGTCAAGGTCCTGTCCGGAGGCGAAAGAAGCAGGGTCCTGCTGGGAAAGCTTCTGGTGAGCCCCTCCAACTTGCTGGTCCTTGACGAGCCGACCAACCATCTGGACATGCAGTCGACCGAAGGACTCATGCATGCTCTGGAGGATTTCCCGGGTGCCCTTGTGCTGGTGACTCACAGTGAGATGATCCTTTCCCGGGTGGTCAACCGGCTGGTGGTATTCGATGCTGGAAAAATTCAGGTATTCGAGGGGGGATACCAGGATTTCCTGGAGCAAATTGGTTGGGCGGACGAAACTTCCCAAAAGCCGTCCCCCACCCGGAGTGTCCGGAAGGGAAGGAACCGCAAGGAATTGCGGCGCCTGCGCAGCGACATCCTCTCGGAGCGTTCGAAGTCTTTGAAGCCGCTCGAGGTGAAAATCAAGGAGGTGGAGCAGGCCATCGTCGATTTGGAGAAAGAGGCCGGGCAAGGCGAGGTCCTGATGTGTGACGCGTCCACTCAGGGAGAGTCGGATTCCCTCGCCGCTTTGGTGAGGCGAAGTCGTGTGATCAAGACGGAAGTCGAGAGTCTGTTCAAAAAACTCGAAAAGCTCACCCACCAACAGGGTCAACTGGAGGAGGACTTCGCCGTGCGACTGGAGGAACTGAAGTAATCCAAGAGCTTCACCACGGAGACACAGAGAAGAAATTAACCACCAAGGCACAAAGACACAAAGAAGAAAGCGGAGTCAGGGCGGGACGCCCTGACTCCGACTCTGTCGCTCCTTCGGAGCGATGAGAATGTGGCGGCCCCGTTGTGGCGGACATCGG
>JAPYTY010000118.1 GCA_029942065.1 Acidobacteriota bacterium
GGTCATGGGCGGCAATCCGAAAACCCGCCCCCAACTCGCTGAATTCCCTCAAAACCAGCAGACGCCGATTGGCATCTTCGGTCAGCGTTTCCTCTGACGGAATCAGAAAGTAGGCATAGGCCCGGCGGTTGGAACGGCCCACTCGTCCTCTCAACTGGTACAGTTGTGCCAGCCCAAACCGATCCGCCCGATTGACGATGAGAGTATTGGCACGAGGGATGTCCAGTCCGTTTTCGATAATGGTAGTCGAAACAAGGACGTCATACTCGTGGTTAAGAAAACCTATCATGACCTCTTCGAGCCGTTTTTCTCTCATTTGTCCGTGTGCGACGACCACGCGCGCCTCGGGGACGATCTGCCCGATCTTTTTGGCCACCGAATCAATGGTTGCCACCGTATTGTGAAGGAAAAAGACCTGTCCCTCTCGCTTCAACTCCAGATCGATGGCACTGCGGATGATGTTTTTGCTGAATCGCACCACCACGGTTTGAATCGAAAGACGATCCCTGGGCGGGGTCTCGATTATGGAAAGGTCGCGCAAACCAACCAGCGACATATTCAAGGTTCGCGGAATCGGAGTGGCGGAAAGAGACAAGACATCGACCGAGGTCTTCATCTGTTTGAGCCGTTCCTTCTGGGCCACCCCAAATCGCTGTTCCTCATCAACGACGATGAGCCCCAGATTTCGGAACTGGACATCCTTTGACAGGAGTCGATGAGTTCCGATCAGCACATCCACCAATCCCGACTTTGTGCGTTGGAGAATCTCCATCTGCTCAGCTCGGCTCTGAAATCGACTGACCATTTCGACGCACACGGGAAAAGCCTGAAGGCGTTCTTTAAAGGAGTTCAGATGCTGAAGGACGAGAACCGTGGTGGGAGCCAGAACCGCCACCTGTTTGTTTCCATTGACAGCCTTGAAAGCTGCTCTCATCGCGATCTCGGTTTTTCCATAGCCAACGTCCCCACAAATGAGACGGTCCATGGGCGAGGGTGACTCCATGTCCGACTTGACATCCTGAATGGCGCCCAGCTGGTCCACTGTTTCCTCGAATGGGAAGGCTTCTTCAAACTCGCGACTCAAGACGTCGTCAGACGGAAAAGCGTATCCTCGGGCCAATTCCCGGCTGGCATAAAGCTTGAGCAAGTCCCCGGCCAGATCGCGCATCGATTTCTTGATGCGCTTTTTGGTCTTTTCCCAGGAAGCCCCACCCAGTCGGTCAACTCGCGGAGGAGCGCCTCCTGCCCCGCTGTATTTCTGGATGAGATCGAGTCGATCCACCGGAACATATAATTTTGCGTCGTCATGGTAGGTCAGTACCACAAATTCCTTCTGCTCATCGCCCACTCCAAGTTGTTTCAGTCCGTGAAATCGGCCAATCCCATGATCCATATGAACGACATGACTGCCTTCCTTGAGATCCCGAAAATCAGAGAGGAACTTGGCGGTCATCTCGCCATGAGTGGGCCTGCCGATAGCCGGCTTGAGCTGGTTTTCCTCAAAGATGTGGTCCTGAGTCAGAAAATGAAGGCCCAGCTCAGCCGAGTAGAAACCTCCCGACAGATTCCCTTGTAAAACAGAGATGTCGTGAGACAGGGCCTCATCGATCCCGTCCCTGACCAGATGCACCGCGATGTCATTCTCGCCCAGGAGGTCGACCATGCGCTCAGCCATCCCAAGAGATGCGGTGACGAAAACAACCCTTTCCCGGGCCGCTCTCCACTTTTTCAGATCGGCCAGAACATCCTGGATTCTTCCCTTGTATTTGCGCTCGAGCTGAAAATCGAAATGGCCGACATCCTGGCTGGACTCCGCGAGTCTTCGGATCGAAAAAATCTTGCGGCCTTCGAGCTCCCGGCGCAGCCAGGAGGTGTCGAAGAATAATCTTTCAGGGGGTAAAACAAGTGCTCCGCTGGCTTGTCTCTCCTGAAAAATTTCTCCTTGCCGGGAGTGGGCCTGGTCGAGTTGTTCCAGAAAGCCCTCAAGATCGGGCGCCACAATCGTACAATCGTGACCATCCGGAAAGAATTCCAGAAGATGATGAGAATGATCCGCCACCAGCGGAAATAAATACTCGAACCCGTTGAACAGCTCCCGACTTTCGGTGAATTGCAGTTTCTCCTGCAAGGCTTCCGCAAAGCGAATCTCATTCCAGTACTGGGGAGCTTCCTCGTGCCAGCGCGCCACCTCCGGTTCGGTCAAGACCATTTCCCGAACCGGTACCACCTCACAGGAAGGAATCAGTTCAATCGAACGCTGGGTAGCAGGATCGAACTCTCTGATGGACTCGACCTCATCTCCAAAAAACTCAATTCTCGCGGGATTCTTCTGGGCCGGAGAAAAAACATCAAGAATACCTCCCCGAACTGAATAATCCCCGACCTCACTGACCGGGTCCTGGCGCACATACCCGGCTTGCACGAGCTTCTTGATCAGGTGATCCAGGGGCAAGAAACGGCCCAGTTCCAGATGGATGCAATTACTCAGGAAGTTGGCCGGAGAGGGCATCCGAACCGCCATGGATGCCATGGGCACAACAATCAGACCCTGGCTTCGGTTCAAAAGTTTCCAGAGCGCCGTGGCCCGCTTCGATGCAATGGCCGGGTGGGGGGAGAGCCCTCGATAGGGATCCGTCTCTGACCCTGGAATGACCAGGACCTTGTCCCGATCATCCTCATCCAGAAAGAAGCGTAAATTGGCCGCGACCGTCTCGGCTTGCCGGTTATTCAGGCACAACCAGAGATAAAAGCCGGGAGATTGCCGGAAGAGTGAGGAGAAAACCAAAGCCGAGTCCGCCTCGTGCAGACCTTCCAGAAGGGAAACCCCTTCCAGCTTGTCCGCCAGCTGTCGAAAGGTCGTCAAGCCATCGGAGGAAAGTCGGCGACCTTCCTTATCCTCGAATCTTTCGGATGATGTTCGATGTTGAGAATTCTTCTTCAAAATCGATTGAAATAACCCTTCCCGAATTGGATTCCACCACTTGCCGGCCCAGGATCCTTTCCACAGGCCAGTCGCCACCTTTGACCAGGACCGTGGGAACCAGTTCTTCGATAATGTTCTCTGGCGTTTCTTCCTCGAACGTGGTCACGAAATCAACACAACCCAGAGCACCCATGATCTCACTTCTCTCCTCTTCGGAGAGTACCGGCCGATCCTCTCCTTTGATTTTCCTGACTGAGTCGTCACTATTGAGAGCTACCACCAGGACATCCCCTTCGGCCCGGGCTTTCTCCAGATAGCGAACGTGGCCGGGGTGCAGCAGATCGAAACATCCATTGGTGAAGACCACCGTCTTTCCCTCGGACTTGAGCCCTGCCACGATTCCCTGCAGTTCCCGGCGCGTTTTTATTTTCGATTTCGATGGTCGCATGGTTTCATGAAAGGAGTCAGGAGCCAGAAGTTCCGGATTATAGATTCCACATTTCCGCTTCCAAACTTTTCTGTCATGTCCTTTTTCCGGAAGGGCCGCTCATAGAGCGGCCGCTACAAAGCCGGTCGCACCACCCACCGGCCAGATTTCCCTCCAGACTCTTATCTCCTGGCTCCTGACTCCTGGCTCCTGGCTCCAATTCCCAGTTTCTCCTCAAACCGGGCCGCGATGGCCTCGGCATGATGCCTGATGGGCTCCTCCGTTTCTCCCTCCAACATGATCCTTGCCAGTTTTTCCGTTCCCGAGTAGCGGATCAGGACTCTCCCCGTCTCGCCCAGACTCTGCTCGGCCGCCTCGATCTCCTGTTGGATCTCAGGGATCTGTGAGAAGTCTTCCTTTTTCCTGACCCGGACGTTGAGGAGAATCTGAGGGAACTTCGTGAAGCCTTCGGCTAGTTCTCCCAACGATCTCCCTTCCCGGATCAGAATATCGGCGATTTTCAGGGCCGTGGCGATCCCATCACCGGCAAAAGAGTGGGCACTCATGATGATGTGTCCGGAGGCCTCACCCCCCAGAACATGATCTCCCTGGAGCATTTCAGTCAGAACATGCCGGTCTCCGACACGGGTACGCAGGGTTTTCACATGAGTTCTCCCGAGAGCCACCTCCAGCCCTTTGTTGGCCATCACCGTGGTCACCACACACCCACTTTTCAGCTCATTGGTTCGTTGGAAGAACCGAGCCAGAATATAAAGAACATGATCACCGTCGAGTAGGTTGCCCTGTTCATCACAGAAAATAGATCGATCCGAATCTCCATCCAGAGCCACACCCAGAGAGGCCTTCGTTTTGATGACTTCCTGCACCATTTTCTCGGGATGCACCGCACCACAGTCCAGATTGATGTTCCGCCCGTCCGGGTCAATGTTGAGGGCCACGACTTCAGCCCCCAGCTCTTCAAAGACACGGGCGGCGATGTGAAAGGCCGCTCCATGGGCACAATCCAGGACGATTTTTACCGGTTTCACCGAATCCACAGTGGGAACCGCTTTGAGACCTTCAATATAGGCATCGACCAGTTCCCGGTTAAAGGCACGAATTTCCTGCGGGTCAGGCTGTTCGGTAACCTGGGGCAAGACATCCGTATCGGAGTCGGCGGCGACTGATTGTTCGATCCTTTCTTCTTCCGCATCCGTCAGCTTGATTCCCTCATTGGAAAAGATTTTGATGCCGTTGTCTTCAAACGGATTGTGTGAGGCGGAAACCACGAGTCCGGCATCGAAAGCTTGCTGACGGCAGAGATTCGCCACGGCCGGGGTGGTGATGACGTCGGCCAGGATCACCTCTCCACCCTGGTCCAGGATGGCAGCCTCGAGGACTCGAACAATCCAGGGTCCGCTGATACGGGTGTCCCGTCCAATCAGGATCCTGCGACGGCCCGAACGGACGATGGCCTTACCGAGTTTGTAAATGGTGGGTAGATCCAAGGGACGTTGACCGGCGACTCCACGAACGCCATCTGTCCCGAACAACTCGTGCATATTACCTGGGCGTTTCGATCTCCACCTGTTCGGGAATCACTGAAGTTATTCTCAGGACGCCATTGTAGGTTTCCGGCAGGGTAATCTCCGGAACCATCAGGTAAGGTTCGTCACTCGGCTCCAGTCCGTCGGTATTCACGGTTGCCTGGACATCCTCAGCATTGAGCCCGTCCATGAAGGAAGCGGGCACCGTCCCCTGTATTTCCACCCAGAGGGTGCCCAATTGAAACAAGGTGTCTTCCGGCTCCAGCCGGATTGGAATCCCTCGGAGCTGCACTTCTTTCCGCTCTTCTTCAATCGTCACGACCACGCTGACTGAAGGAGGATCTATGCGAACGCCGCTGTCGCCAATATCAAGGGGCACCTGTTGGACCATGGTGGAAGCCAGCCCTTCAATATCGATCGGTTCGGTTTGAACCTCAGTGACATCCTCTACACGGAATTCGGGACCTCTGACCATCACTTCCGGAGCTTCAACCCGGGTCACTTCAAAGCCGTCCTCCGGTTGACCCACAATCTGCGGCCTCACCTCGATCCTCTTTTCAACCGTGTTATCCAGCTGCAGCCGAATTTGAGCCGGAGTAAAGTCCAGTACCTCCACATCGTAGGGCCTATTAAGAACACTCTCGGAGCCCAAGGGAAAGGACCTTTCGACACCGGGCTCAACCCCTCTCAGGTCAACCACTACCGCCAGTTGTCTTTCGTCAAAACTAGCTGTACTTCTGGATCGGATAATGACTTCTATCTCTTTTTGATAATCGTTGGCAATCTCCATCTCCAAAGGGATGTTCACAAACTCGACCGGAAGCAAAAGAGTCCTCTGAACCGGCTGGCCGGCGATTTGCAACCAAAGCAGAATGGCCAACAGCAGGGAACCCACTTTAAGCTCAATATTGTTGACAAACAGGTCCTTCAGGATCTTCATACGGCCTCTTGCTGCTGTTCTGTCTTCTTGGGCTGCACCGACCGAACATCCACGTTCTGGGATCCGGAATCGACCGTTTTCTGCAGGATCTTGAGCAGCCGAGGCCCATCCAGGCCTCGCATAATCTCACCACCAAGGACCGCTGAGGTGTTTCCGGTTTCTTCGGAGATGACCACAGCAACAGCGTCGCTCTCTTCCGTGATCCCGATAGCAGCTCGGTGACGAGTCCCCAGCTCCTTACTCAGATAAGGGTCCAGGGTCAGCGGTAGAAAACAGGCGGCGGCGCTGATCCGGCTTCCCTGAATGATCACCGCTCCATCGTGCAGTGGACTCTTGGGATTGAAAATGGTCAGCAGCAGGTCATAAGTGAGAAAGGCATCCAGCTTGATCCCACTCTCAATGTAGTTCCGAAGCCCGATATCTCTTTCAATGACAATCAGGCCACCGATCCTCTTGCTGGAAAGAGTTGTGGCAGCCAGAACGATTTCCTCGAACTGGTCCTGACCTTTTTTTCCGGCCAGGGTTGGGAGAAATCGGGGGAAAAATCGTCCCCTCCCGATCTGAGCAAGTCCTCTCCGAATTTCCGATTGGAAAACCACGATCAGCGCGAAAATAAAATAGGTGAAAAAGTTCGCAAACAACCACTCGATGGTCCTCAGTTCCAGAAACCGTATCACCCCGTAGAACAG
>JAPYTY010000119.1 GCA_029942065.1 Acidobacteriota bacterium
GGGTAAATTCATTCAGTGGAACATTCTCGCGCCTTGCCTTTTCGGTCCAGTAGCTGAGCTTCCACCGCCAGTAGGATTCCTTGCCTGAAGTCGCGGCTCCCGATATCCCGGCGACTTCTTCTTCACTGACGCCCTCAAGAATCTGCTCTCTTTGCCAGGCTGCCGCCGCCTCATCGAACAGCTCCATGGCTTCATAAACGCGGGCAGTCCTCTGATGCACACGGGGGACGTCCGGAAATAATTGCTGGGCCGCCTGTGCCTGCTCGAGGGCCTCATCGTATCGGCGGGCCCACATAAAATGTAGTGCGGCAGCGGTTTGTGACATGGGATTGAGCGGGTCCAGCCGCTGGGCAAGCTTGATGGCCACAAGGGCTTCATCATGGCGTCCCAGGGCCGACAACACGAAAGCATAACCATAGGGTGCCGCGAAGGAACTCGGATCCAGTTCCATGGCCCGGTTGAATTCCTTTTCGGCTGCTTCCAGGTCAAAATGGACCACACGTTGAACATCTCCCAGGGCGGCATGAGCTTCGGCCAGCGTGCTGTCCAGTTCCACCGCTTTGATGGCCATCTCCTCCGCCATGGCCATGGCTTCCGCCATGGCCATGGCACGGAGAGGGATACCCAGGAGGCGGTAGCATCGGGACAATCCTGCGTAGGCACGAGCAAAACCGGGATCTCTTTCGATGGCGGTCTCGAAGTGTCCAATCGCATTTCGGTAACTAAACGGGGTGTTCTTGACCTCTTCGAATCTGCCTCTGAGATAGGCGGCATGAGCCTGGTCGTCCTGAGTATAATTCCTGGTGAGCTGAGTTTCTTCCTCCGGCGTGAGACCGAGACGCAAACTGTCGGAAATTTCCGTGGCGATGCTTTTTCGGATCTCCAAAATCTCCCGAAGTTTTCCAGTGAACTCCCCTCCCCACAGCTGGGTGTTTTCCTTTACATCCACCAGGTCGGCCCGGATCGAAAGCCCCTCACCGCGCACCAGAACCCTTCCGATCACCAGAGCCCGCACTCCCAGCTCACCGCCCACAATTTGTGGATCGATGTCCGGTTCCCGAAAGCGAAAAGAAGAGGCCCGTGAGATGACCCTCAGATCCTTCATCTGAGAAAGGGTGTTGATGATGTCCTCGGAAATTCCGTCGCTTAGAAAATTCCAGTCCGAGTCATTGCTGACGTTCTCGAAAGGCAGTACGGCTATGGAATCGATGGCGTCCTCTACCGGAGTCGGGACCGGGGAAGGCCGGAACAGGGCCAGGGCCAGCAGGACCAGGACCACCGCGCCGCCGGCCAGCGCTGGCCACAGGTAACTTCGTTTGACAGGAGCCGCCGGGCCGGCCGCTGATTCTCCTGAAATGTCCCTCTTGAGTCGCTTCAGATCCGCCATCAGTTCTTTCGCCGACTGGCAGCGGACCTCGGTTCCCTTTTCAAGGGACTTGTTGATGAGGTCTTCCAGCTTGTCCGGCAGATCTGGATTCAGCCGTCCTGCAGGGGAGGGCGTCTTGTTCAGGATATCGTTGAAGGCGGCGGCAGAGGTATCCCCCTGAAAGGGCAATTTTCCGGTAGCCATCTCATAGAGGACCACACCGAGGGAGAACAGATCGGTACGCGCATCCAGTTCCTTGCCGAGTGCCTGCTCAGGCGACATGTAGGCCACCGTCCCCACCGTGGTGCCGGGACTGGTCAGCTGTTCTTGCTCGACCTGGGGCGTAGCCATCTGTGAGTCCACCTCCGGCTCCCGGGTCAACTTGGCCAGGCCGAAGTCGAGCACCTTGGCATCGCCTCTTTTCGTGATAAAGAGATTGGCTGGCTTGATGTCCCGGTGGACGATGCCTTCGGAATGGGCGGCATCCAGGGCATCGGCAATCTGAATCCCCAGATCGAGCAGTTCTTCCGTCTCCAGAGCCTGGCCGGTGATGCGCTTTTTGAGCGTCTGCCCCTCCAGGTACTCCATCACGATGAAGGGCTGTCCTTCGTGATCCCCGATGTCGTAGATCACACAGATATTCGGGTGATTGAGGGCCGAAGCCGCCCTGGCCTCTCGCTGGAAGCGCTCCAGGGCCTGGCGATTCCGGGTGAACCTTTCGGGCAGGAACTTCAGGGCGACGTTACGGCCGAGGCGGGTGTCCTCGGCCTTGTAAACCACACCCACGCCTCCGCCTCCCAGTTTTTTGACGATTTGATAGTAGGAAACAGTCTGGCCGATCATGGGTAAATAATTGGGTGAATCTTAGCCCGGATTATACATAAATTCTCTCCATCAGGGGAACCGATTCCGGGAAGGTCTTCGAGGGAGTAGTTGTGTGCCCTGGGCGTACACCTTCGTGCGCTCTTACCCTCTTTTTTCGTGAAACGTGGAACCTGGAACGCGGCCGAGCGGAGCGAAACCGCTCCTATTCAGTCATCGGTTGATTGGAACCGATACTCGATGTCTTGATCAACCACGAGTGCATACAGTGCCTCGCTCCCGTCGTTGATGATCACCGAATTGAGCTCTCCGTAGAATTGAGCCCGGGCTTGTTCCCTGAACCCTTTAACGACATAGAACTTGGTGGCTTCGCCGGTGTCATCCAGCAAAGCGATATAAAAATCATATAGCTCATCTGCCTTGACCCGGTTGATGCTGACCTCGGCGGCCGGAACTCTCTGAACTGAAATGTTATCCACCAGTTCCGGGATGGCGAGAGGTTTTCTGGCCGAGGAGCACCCCACGGTGAGAAGCAGGGCAACGGCACACAAAAGGAGTCGTGTCTTCATTTTCTTTCCTGGCCATCGACCCTTCATCGGAAGCTGATTTTTCATGTTATACCGCGGTGATCTGAAAACAAAGAGATCTTAGTGTAACCACCAAGACACAGAGAAAATTTTCACCACCAAGAAACAAAGACACAAAGAAGACTGCCCCAGGGCGGGACGCCCTGGCTCAGACCTTGTCGCTCCTGCGGAGCGAGGCCGGAGAGATGGTGAACCTGCTGGATCATTTCGTGCGCCCACCGTCGGCTACCGCACTGTTGATGGGCATGGAAAGGGAGCAAGACGTGATCGAGTTCGTGGTCGACAACCCGGATCTGGACGGCCTGGCCCTCCGTGACCTCAGCTTGCCGGTCGACACCCTGGTATTGAGCATCTTTCGCGATCGCGCCTCGCTCATCTGTCATGGCTACACGCGTTTGGAATCGGGCAACCGGGTCACCATCGTGGGTTCCAAGGCCTCTCTGGAAGAGGTGAGACTTAAGTTCGCGGGCTGATCAGGTCGGATTTGTACGGGTGGTGAAGGCCTGGAGGTCGCCGCCTGAAAGGCTTTGGAAGACACGTAAATCAAATTCAGGCAGGACGGCCAGAATATGATCGAAAATGTCGGCCTGGATCGCTTCGTAGGGGGCCCATCTGACGTCGGTGCAGAAAACATAAATTTCGATGGGCAGGCCATGCTCACCGGGAGCCAGCTGGCGAACCAAAAATGTCATTTCCTGACTCACCATCGGGTGGTTGGACAGGTAGGCCTCGATGTAGGCTCGAAAGGTCCCGATATTGGTCATGCGCCTGCCGTTGGCCAGGCTTGAATCATCCACGCTGGAGGATTGATTATGATCGGCCAGTTCGGCTCGCTTGGTCTCAACATAGGCGGCGATGTACTGAATCCTGGAGAAGCGTTGGATCATCTCTTCGCTGCAGAATCGGATGCTGTTCATGTCGATGTGAAGTGCGCGCTTGATCCTGCGTCCTCCCGATTTTTCCATGCCGCTCCAATTTTTGAAGGACTGGCTGATCAGCGCGTAGGTGGGAACGGTGGTGATGGTCTTGTCCCAGTTCTGAACCTTGACGGTCGTCAGGGTCACTTCCACAATACTTCCGTCGGCGCCGTATCGAGGCATTTCGATCCAGTCTCCCTGGGCCACCAAGCGGTTGGCCGTTAACTGAATGCCCGCCACAAAACCCAGAATGACATCCTTGAAGACCAGCATGAGTACCGCGGTCAAGGCACCCAGGCCGCTCAGGAAATAAAGCGGCGTTCGGTCCAGGATGATGGACAGGATAAAGATGCCCGAGATAAAACACAGGCCGATTTTCAGGACCTGCAGGAAGCTCTTGATGGGAATTTCCCTTGAAATCTCAAACGTCCCGTAGATGTCATGAACGGCATTGAGAAGGGAATCCAGGACCAGGACCCCGACCAGGATCATATAAATGAGCGCCGCACTGGTGTGCAGGGAACTCAAAAGTCCATTTCCCTCCAGGGCCAGGGGCATCAGCGTGTAAAGCACCAGGGCCGGAGCCAGATGGGAAAGCTTGGAGAAGACCCTCCGCTGGACCAGGACATCATCCCAGCCGGTTCGGGTGCGTGAAACCACCGTTCGGACCAACGACAGAATCACCCGCTTGGCTACCAGATTGGCCACAACGCTCAGGATAATCACGAACAGGTAGGCGATGATTCGAGTCAGGACCAGTGCCAGAACGGCATCCAGGTTCTGCTCGACCAGCCAGTTTTCGATCAATTCCAGCATAGGCTAACGGCCATCGGATTCGTGTTCATATTCCTTAGCCCCTATTATGCATCAATTCTCTATTGCATCGCTGACAAGCCGGAGATAGGAGACAGAAGACAGGAGGAGGGAGAAGCGCGCTTCGCGCTCGGAGAAACGCCTCGCTGAAGCTCGGCGTGGAGAAACGAGTCGCTCACGCTCCTCGTGGAGAATACAAAAACATCCAGGTTTCAGTTTCGAATTTTCGATTTCGGATTTTCGGTGAGCCGAACTGGCAGGGGCATCCCCAGTCACAGTTGCCGTATTCTTCGCCGCGAATAGTCCATTGATCGGCCATATTAGCGCTCCTTTGTGAGCGGTTATTTTACACGATTTGGAGGTGCCAGGAAAGCGAAAGAGGAGGGACTCTGAGTCACTGATAAACCGTGATGGAACTGGTTTTAATCAGGAGATAAACCGACGACCCGGGTGCCAGTTCCAGGTCCTCGATGGCGTCGCTGGTCAACTCGATAACGACCGGGGGGAGTCCAGCGGTGATCCGGGCGGTAATGAGCTGGTGGTGACCCAGCGACTGGAGATTCTCCAGTCGGGCAGGAATACGATTTCGTGCCGAAAGATGGGTGGGTTCGGTGGTCGAGAGGAGGATCTCATTGGCGGCCACGCTCACCGTCAGGGAACTTCCCTCACGGGTGTCGACTCGCGGAATCGTGAGTGTGACTGGTGAATCCGCCTCACCCAGGACGACAGAAGTGGTGTGCTCGGAATGTTGCCGGACCCGGGCCGACCAGATGTTTTCGAATCCCTGGCTTTGAGCAAAGGGGAAAATATCGGGCCGGGTCAGCACCTGGAGCGGCTCACCGGTGGCCACAATACGTCCCTGCTCCAGAACGATCAGTTCTTCGCAAAGCGCCTGCAGCTCAATCGGATTGTGGGAGACCACCAGCATCGGCACATCAAAATGGTCCCTTACCCGCTGCAGGAAGGGCAGGATGCGCTGACGAAGGTGAAGGTCAAGCGAAGCCAGCGGCTCATCGAGCAGAAGCAGGCGGGGGCCCGAGCAAAGGGCACGCCCCAGGGCCACCCGTTGTCGCTCACCTCCGGAGAGGTCGCGGACTCCTCGCTCCAGCAGGGAGCCCAGTTCCAGAACGTCAACGACGTCTTCGAGCATCGATTTGAAGTCATGGCCGCCCGCAGCAGCCCTTTGCCGGCCCGATTGCAAATTGCCCCTGACCGTGAGGTGGGGGAACAACAAGTGGTCCTGGGGAACGTAGCCGATGCCGCGTTGCTCCGGCGGCTGATTGATAGAGGCGTCGGAGTCGAGCCAGACGGTCTCCCCGAATTGGATGAACCCGCGAGCCGATCGGCGAAGTCCGGCCATGGTCTCCAGCCAGGTGGTCTTTCCCGAACCGGAGGCACCGAAGAGTCCGGTCACCCTCCTGGAGCCGGTGAACTCCACCTCCAGATCGAATCGATCCAGAGGAACCTGAAGCCGAAGTTGAAAAAATTTTCGACTCATAGCCTTGCTGTTTTTCGCGGTCTGGACGACGACTCGGTGAGGTAGACGGCCGTGAAACCGACGCCCAGGGCGATCACCAGGAGGAAATTGGCCTGCGGTTCATTGCCGCTCTGCTGGGCGCTGAAAATGGCGGAGGAGAGGGTCTGAGTCCGTCCGGGAATATTTCCGGCCACGATCACGGTGGCCCCGAACTCCCCCATGGCCCGGGTGAAACCCAGGATCATGGCCGCCAGTAGACCTCGTGTCGACAAGGGAAGGGTGATGGCCAGCAGTCTGCGCAGCGGACCATAGCCGAGGGTTTGGGCCATCATTTCGTATCGGGGATTGACGTTTTCAAAACTCACCCGTGCCGTTCGCACCACCAGGGGCAGGGACATCACTGCGCAGGCGATCACCACGGCCTTCCAGGTCAAGAGAATGTCCAGGTCGATGCCCAGGGTGGCCCGGCCCAGCGGACCCTGCTGTGCAAAGGTACGAAGCAGCAGATAGCCCACGGCTGTGGGGGGCAGAACCAGGGGTAAGC
>JAPYTY010000120.1 GCA_029942065.1 Acidobacteriota bacterium
CTCCTCCATCTCCTCGGACGCAATGGAACCGACCAGCCGACTCTCCTCCATCATTTGCACCAGGACCGAGTTGGTGAACTGGTCCAGCTTTTTGACGGCCTCTCCGTGGACGTTGACCTCTCCGGTGAGGCCCGACAGATTGACCAGCGCCGATCGCGTGATTTCATGGGAGATGATTTTCGATGCCGCGGCGATTCGCTTCAGCACTTCGTAAAACTCTCTTTGACTCTGCTGCGGCTGCTCGATTAGAAACTGCGGAAGTGTGACGCCAGGACTCACCATTGACTCATTCCCGTGGGGTTAACCTGGCAGCGGCATCCCGATCAACCAGAAAAAGGAGCTTGCCGCCTTTGGGTTGAACGAACTGGGAGGGAAGCCGATCGGGTTGGTAGGAACCCTCCAGCACCTCCTTTAAAGCCAGGGCCTTGGACCCACCCGAGATCAGAAATACCACGAAGGCTGCCTGATTGATTGCTGAAAAAGTGAAGGTGATTCGATCAGCGTCCAGCTTCTGGACATAGTTCGCCACAACAACCCTGCTGGAACTTTTTAGAGCTGCCGTATCGGGGAAAAGGGAAGCCGTGTGCCCATCCTCTCCCATGCCCATAACCATCAGATCAAACCGAGGCTGCTCCCCCTCGCTCAGATCAAAGAAACCCTTCACCGTCTGCTGGTACCGGGCAGCGGCCGAGGCGGCGTCTTTCCTTTCGGTGGGAACAGGAAAGAGGTTCTGGGCGGGAATGGGAACCTGATCCAGCAGGGTGGCCCGGGCCATGCCGTAGTTGCTGTCGGGATGATCATGAGGAACATAACGATCGTCGCCCCAGAACACGAATACTTTCGACCAGGGTACTCGCGAGCGATAGGACTCGCTGTGCAACTGCGAATGTAATGCCTTGGGAGTCTCTCCTCCCGAGAGAGCCACGCTGAACCGTCCTTGGGAGGTGACGGCCTCCCCGCAGAGGGTCACGAATAGATCGGCGGCCCGGCGGCCCAATGCTTCAAGGTCGTCGCAAACGACCAATTGACGTTCCACGTTCCACGTTCCACGTTCCACGTTTCACAAACTCCCTGTAGTAGCCACTCTTCAGAGTGCCATGTCGGTTGTTAGTTGTCAGTTGTCAGCGACCTCACAGCCTGCTCCAGCGGCGGCCTTCCCTCTTCATGAAGTCACCACTTTCTTTCGGTCCCCAGCTGCCGGCCTGGTAGTTGGGAAAATGCGCGGCCGGAGCCTGCCATGCCTCCAGAATCGGCGTGAGCAATCTCCAGCACAGCTCCACCGTGTCGCCGCGTGCAAAAAGGGTCGAGTCTCCCAGCATGGCATCCAGCAGCAGCCGTTCATAGGCTTCCGGTAACTTCCTGCCAAAGGAGGTCCCATACCGAAAGTCCATATTGACGGTTCTGATCTTGAAACCCTGGCCTGGAAGCTTGGCGCCAAAGCGCAGGGTAATTCCTTCATCGGGCTGAATCCGAAGGGTCAAGACGTTGGGCTCCAACGGCTGGCTGTCCTCAAACAAAAGATGCGGTGCTTCACGAAACTGTACCGCCACCTCGGTGACCCGTTTGGGCATGCACTTGGCCGATCGAAGATAAAAAGGCACTCCCGCCCAGCGCCAGTTGTCGACCAGCAGCTTGACTGCAGCATAGGTGTCGGCGCTCGATTCGGGAGCCACGCCCGGCTCTTCTCGATAGCCCGGGACGGGACTTCCATTGACGGCTCCCGGTCCGTACTGTCCACGCACAGCAAACTGATCCACCCGTTCCGGTGAAAAAGGCCTGATCGCTCGTATCACCTTGGTTTTCTCATCCCTGACCTCGCTAGCTTCCAGGGAGGCTGGAGGTTCCATGGCGATCAAGCTGAAAATCTGAAACAAATGATTCTGGATCATGTCTCTCAGGGTTCCCGCCTGATCAAAGTATCCTCCCCGGCCTTCGACCCCCAGACTCTCCGCCGCGGTGATCTGAATGTGATCGATATAGCGGCGATTCCAAAGAGGTTCAAAAATCCCGTTGGAGAAACGGAGTACCAGGATGTTCTGAACGGTTTCCTTTCCCAGATAGTGATCGATACGGTACACCTGTTCCTCGCTGAAGACCTCCAGGATCTCCCGGTTGAGCTCCTGCATGCTGGGAAGGTCGTGTCCAAAGGGCTTCTCGACAACCACTCGGGTCCAACCCTTGGACCGGTTGAGGCCGGCCGAGCCGAGCATGCGAGCGATGGGAACGTAAAGACTCGGGGGTGTTGAGAAATAGATCAGTCGATTGCCGGAAGTCCCACGCCCTTGATCAATCTCCTGGAGCAGTCCTCCCAGGCGCTCCAGACTCTGAGGATCGTCCAGATCGGTAGGCGTGTAAAAAATTCCTGAGCTGAAGTGCTCCCAGGCGTTACTGTCCACCGGCTCCGAGACAAACTCATCAACGGCCTCCCGCATCCGACGCCGGAATTCTTCATGGGAAAAGCGCGAGCGTCCGGTTCCCAGAATTGAGAATCCTCCAGGCAGGAGATTTTGTCGGGCCAGCCTGAAAAGCGCCGGCACCAGTTTGCGCCGGGTGAGATCACCCGAGGCTCCAAAGATCAGGATGGTCGAAGGCTCGGGAGTGCGCTCCAGGCGCAATCCCTGGCGCAGAGGGTTTTCAGCCTCGGTTGACGTCTTTTCCATCGGTTTATGCGCCTAATCGTCGGAAGCTGTGAGACCAATCCAGTCGGTATGAACCGATCCCTGCTCGGGCCTGTCCACCCGCTGGTAGCCGTGGGAACCAAAGAAATCACGCTGAGCCTGGGTCAGGTTTTGGGGCAAGCCGGCAGCCCGATAGCTGTCAAAGTAGGCCAGGCTCGCCGACATGGCGATGACCGGAAGTCCCAGTCCCTGCACCCTGGAAACCGTTTCTCTCCAGCCCGGTTGAGCTTCCATCACCCAGCCGCAAAAGTTGTCATCCAGAAGCAAGTTCTCGAGATCGGTCCGGCGCCGATAAGCCTGCTTGATCTCATCCAGGAATCGGGCGCGAATGATGCACCCGCCTTTCCAGATACGAGCCAGCTCAGCCAGATCGATGTCCCACCCATAGCGCTGGGAACCCGCACGGATCAGGGCAAAGCCCTGGGCGTACGAGCAGATCTTGCTAGCATAAAGAGCATCGTGAACGGCCGCAATCATCTCCTGCTTGTCGCCTTGATAAGGGTGCTTCTCGGGTCCGGAGAGAGACTGGCTGGCCTTCACTCTTTCCTTTTTGAGGGCCGAGAGGAATCGAGCTTCGATGGCGGCATGGATAGTCGGTATCGCCACACCCAGTTCCAGCGCCACCTCGGAGGTCCATCGTCCGGTGCCCTTTTGTCCCGCCTTGTCCAGGATCAGTTCCAGCAGGGGCCGCTGGGTCTCGGGTTCCATCACGGTGAAGATCCAGGCCGTGATGTCGATCAGATAGGAGTCGAGCACACCTTCGTTCCAGCGGGCGAAGATGTCGGCCATCTCGGCGCTCTTCAAATCGAGCACATCCCGAAAAATGTGGTAAGCCTCGGCGATGAGCTGCATATCGCCGTATTCAATTCCGTTGTGGACCATCTTGACGAAATGCCCGGCCCCATCGGGCCCGCAGTAGGTCACACAGGGCCCATCGTCAACCCGGGCGGCGATGGATTCAAAAACGGGTTTGAGTTCCTCATAGGCCTCGCGCTCTCCCCCCGGCATCAAGGAGGGTCCCAGCAAAGCTCCCGCTTCCCCTCCCGACACTCCCGTCCCCACAAAACGGAGATGATCTGCGGCCAGCTCCTTTTCTCTTCGCTGGGTATCCTTGAAATGGGAGTTGCCGCCGTCAATAAGAATGTCGGCCTTCTCCAGATGAGGCTTCAGCAGATCGATCGTCCAGTCCACGGGGTCCCCCGCCTTGACCATCATCAGGATTCGCCTCGGCCTCTGCAGTGATTGGACCAGGGCTTCGATGGATTCGGCTGCAGTGATCTGTTTTCCTTCAGCCTTGTTCCGGAGGAACTCCCGGGTCCATTCCTGCTCCCGATTCCAAACCACCGTCGCAAAGCCGTTGCGTTCGATGTTGAGGGCCAGGTTCTGCCCCATCACACCCAGCCCCACCACTCCGAATTGAGGACTCTCAGCCTTCGGTTTGCTCATGGTGTCCCTATTATAATGCTGTGATGCTGTGGGTTCCTGGCAACATTGGACCCCAGGGCGCCACCGCACTACTGCACTATTCACCACCTCGAGTACAATTTTCAATCCGGCCGTCACATCCGGTCCCAGGTGAAAACGAATGGCCGGGTGCCGCCGGCCGACCAGAGATTGAAAATCACCGAGCGCCTGAGCCTCCTTCAACACGCCAAAGGAATAGGGCTCCCCGGGAATGGCGAGATCCTCACCGTCATCGGCGGTAATCTGGATAAAGACACCGTTATCGGCGCCTCCTTTGTGCAGCTGTCCGGTGGAATGAAGAAACCGGGGCCCGTAGCCTACCGTGGTGGCGACCTTCAGGGCATCGCGGATTCTCAGCCGGATGGTTTCCAGCAACTGATGGTCTCGATCGGTTTCAGGGAGATAGGCGGTTAACGCCAGGTAGCCCCCTGGTTCGACCCGAGCCAGATGGGCTCGAGTAGTGGCGGCCAGGTTTTCCCGCCTGGATGCCGTTTCCCCCAGGATCCGACTACCCCGCTCCTTGACCAGCACCTCCTGGGCGGGCAGTTGGCCTTCCTTGCAAAAGACTTCCAGCAATCGCCGGGTGTTGTCCTTGCTCTCCTGCACGTTGGGCTGGTCGAAGGGATTGATCTCCAGCAAGGCCCCGGCCAGAGCCGTGGCCAGCTCCCACAAAAGGAACGCGCCGCCAAGATCGAGGGGACCCGGCAGGACCTGCCTGATCACTGGATGGCCCGCTTGTTCCAGGGCCTCCAGGGCTGCCTCCATTTCCGGGCTCACCGAATTTTCGGTACGGATCGAGACAAAAACCCGGTCATCGCTATAAACAGCGGGGTCACCCGGAGGTTCCCCGGCCACCGGTAGAATTCCACTCCCTTCCTTACCGGTGCTCTCGGCAATCAACTGTTCGATCCACAGCCCCAACGAATCCAGAGGGGAAGGAATCACCAGGGTGATCTTGTCTCGACCCTGGCGGGCCAGTTCACCCAGGGCGGCCCCCAGTCGGGCCGCCGGATTTCGAGCGGCAGGAACATCCGGACCGCACTCGAGTCCGGCCGAAGCTGCCCCTTCGAGAATTTTCTTCACATCCAGTCCCATCAAAGCGGCCGGGACCATTCCAAAGTAGGACAGAGCCGAATAGCGCCCCCCGACGTCAGCCATGTTCTGGAAGACGCGGCGAAAACCTTTCTCCCCGGCAATCCGCTCCAGTTCGGAACCCGGATCGGTGATGGCAATGAAGTTTCGACCCGGATCCGAAACTGCTCCAGCCACTTGGTCGAAGAAATAGTGGTAGAACATCAACGGCTCGGTGGTGGTTCCCGACTTGCTGGAAACGATAAAAAGCGTCCTGGAAAGATCGACCGCCTTCTCCATCCTCCGGACCGTGGCTGGATCGGTGCTGTCCAGAACCAGCAACCGGGGAGAACCCTTGATCCTCCCGAAGGTCCTGCGAAGAACCTCGGAACACAGGCTGCTTCCCCCCATGCCCATCAGCAGAAGATGGCTGAAGCCTTCCCCGCGAATCTCCTCGGCAAAGCGCTTCAACCGGGGGCCCTCCTCGAGCAGCTTCTCCGGCAGGTTGAGCCAGCCGAGTGAATTGGCGATGATTTTCTGATGCTCGGGATCGTCCTTCCACAGCGTGACGTCCCGGTTCCAGAGGCGCTGAATGAACCGATCAGAGTCCATCTGCTGGATCGTTTCCCGGATGGAGGATTCGGCCCGCCCGAGCGAGAAGGTTTGGTTCATCGCTCTTCCAACCGGGGTTTCAAGGAGAACCCCGTTTTATCCGCCCCGATGACGATACGCATGGCAAAAGAATACAGTCTTACCGGCGAAAATTATAGGGATTCCTGGCTCCTTCTAAGGTGTTCGGAGTATGGCAGAAGAGGGAATGTCCTGGTGGTAGGGGGTCCAGAACCCCGAAGGGGTGATGTGAAATAGCCTGGGGCGTGAGCCCCAGGACTGAATGTCTTGTCAGTAAAGGAGCCCTGTAAGGGCGATGTAGGAAAACCGTCACTGGGTTTACATCGCCCCTACAGGGCTCTTCGAATTGCTGACCTGCACAACCTGGGGCTCACGCCCCAGGCTATTCTTTGCCGCCCCTCCAGGGCTCCGGAGAAGTGACCTCAGAATTCCGGGTGTAAAGAATGTCCTGAAATTCAACGCCTCGGTGCGACGATTTCGGAAGGCCGCTAAATCGATCTTGCTGAGGGCGCACGCCGTGCGCCCCTACTAGTGCAACGCTTGATCCAGCCAAAATTCCGGAGTGTGGGAGGCGCCTCAGTGCGCCGATTCCGGAAGAGCGGCCGCTACAACGACCTTGCCACCCTGGAACGTGGAACCTGGAACGTGGAACCTGGAACGTGGAACCTGGAACGTGGA
>JAPYTY010000121.1 GCA_029942065.1 Acidobacteriota bacterium
TACCTTCAATCCTGGGGCTCACGCCCCAGGCTATTTCACATCACCCCTTCGGGGTTCTGGACCCCACAACACCAAGCCCTTCCATGCCCTCCCCCACTCCGGAGACGTGAAACGTAAAACCTGAAACGCACGGGTCGGAGACCGGCGGTCGAGTTGTCTACGATCGGAGAGAAAAGACAACAAAAATTTATCTTTTCTGTGCCTCTGTGTCTCTGTGGTAAAACCGATTTTACCCAGCGGTCGCTACAAGACCCAGCCAAGTTCCGGGCTCCACTACTCTCTCGTTTTCGATGATGTCGTTGATCTCGGCATTGGACTTTTGAATGATAAAAACGTTGCTGGTGACGGTGATGCTCTCGGTGATCTCGCCGAGTTCGAGGACCAGATCCAGGCTGGCACGTTGGCCGACCCTGAGGACAATGCCCTGACGCACCAGGCGTTTGAAACCGGGCAACTCCGCGATCAAGGTGTGCTCACCCACGGGCAGCGCCGGCAGCAGAAACTCACCCTGATCACCGGTCACTCTCTCCACCGTCAAGCCGCTGGCCTGGGGGTTGGCGATGACGGTGGCACCGGGCAGGACAGCCCCCGAGGTGTCCTGGACTGTCCCCACCATCTCAGCTGTGTTGGTCTGGGCAAAGGAAGTCGTCAGGCAGAACAAGAAGACGGCACCCGGAAGCACGAAACGGGAGAAGCAAGAACCGAAAAAATTCATATCGAAGCTGCAAGCATAGTAGAGGTCCTTCGGTCCGTGTGGTTTAACGATCGTCCTGGGTGAGTACCCTTTTTCGTGCCTCTTCGGCGGACTCCATGGGAGCCCAGGGAAGGGGAACCGGAGCAACCGGTGCCGGCAAACCGGTTGTTTCCTGGCAGCGGGCCAGGATCTCATCCAGTGAGGGTCCGAAGTCAAAGAGTTCTCCCTCATCCCGCTCGGCGCGAATCTTGTCGCGGAGCTGCTGGCTTGCTTTCTGGTCTCCGACCACCACGCCGTAGTCCTGCTGGGCCTTTTCCGGGGAGACCAGACCCTTGGCCACGTCGGCCTCGACCGTCTCGACCGGCCGGTCCAGGGGATCCTTCCAGCCTCCGCCCCCCGCCGTTCGGTAGATGAGCATGTCTCCGGGCTCGACCCGGACTTCGTCGCATTTGGAGGGCAGGCGCTCCTGGGTCCCATCCTGCCGTACCAGAATCTTCTCGGAACGCATGCCGGGTTTTCCGCCCAGAATTCCCCAGGGGTAGGTCAGCCAACGATCATCGTGAATCGAGATTTCCCCGGGCTCCAGGTAGACGTAGCGTTTTTCTATTCCATTGCCGCCCCGGTGAAATCCGGCTCCACCCGAATCGGTGACGGTGGTGTAGCCATCAACCCGGAGCGGATAGTAGGCCTCCAGATATTCGGTGGGGATGTTCTCGAACAGCGGCCACCAGGAATGGCCGTCCATGCCGTCACCGATGGGTCGGCCGGGAATCCCTCCATAGGAAATCTCCATGACATAGAAGAAGTCTCCCTTCCGGTCCCACCCCGAGTACAGCATATAAGGACTGGTTCCATAGCCGGCGGCCGTACTGAATTCCGGAGCACCCCGGGCCAGGGCACCCCCCAGAACGTCAAACAGGCGAGTCAACGCGTGGGTTCTGCAGCCCAGAGCCGACGGGAACCTGGGATGGAGCAGGCTTCCATCGGGAATGATCACGTGCAGCAGGGGGTAAAATCCGTCGTTGAAGAGGATCTGGGGATCGAAGATCATGATGAGGTAGACCCCGATGAACATCTTGAACATACCCTCATTCAGGTAGAAGTTGACCGGGCCAACCGCCTGGGGGTCGGTTCCCGACCAGTCGAAGTAGGCATGGTCTCCTTTTCGCCACATGGTCAGCTTCATCTTGTAGGGCCCGTGGCCCAGACCATCGTCGTCAATCCAGTCTTCGAAGGAGACCGGTTGCTCGGGAATGTTCTGCTGGATGAGGCTGGACATGGCCTTGTAGGTTCGGTCCAGCAGCGCCTGACACCCCGCCAGGTAAAGATCCTTGCCGAAGCGTTTGCAAAGCTCCAGTACCCGCTTTTCTCCGGCCCGGCAGCCGGCCACGATCGCCAGCAGGTCGGCCCGGTTCATCTCCGGCATGCGCACGTTGTTCAGGATCAGCTTGATGATGTTTTCTTCCGCTTCGCCCTGGTTGAAGATTTTGATGGGGGGGATTCGGATGCCTTCCCCGAAAATCGTCTTGGCCCCGGTGGGCAGGGAACCGGGCAGCGGCCCTCCGGCATCCATCTGATGTCCAAACATGCTGGACCAGCCGACCAGCTCATTTTCATAAAAAATCGGGACCAGAACCAGCCAGTCGTTGATGTGAGAGATGGCTCCGCCGCAATGGTAAGGGTCACTGGTGAGAATCACATCTCCCGGTTTAACGGTCTGATCGAAACTGTCCATCATCTCCGAGATGTAGGAGCCAAACTGTCCCACCACCATGCGTCCCCGGGGATCGGTCAGCATCGGAAACTCATCGTGCTGCTCGCGGATGACCGGGCTCATGGCCGTTCGGAACAGAACTGCATCCATCTCGAAACGGGCGTTTTTCAGGCCCCCCTCGATGATGTCGAGAGTAACCGGGTCAACGTCGATATCGGGGATTTCTGCGATTTTGACATCTTTCATGGGTTCATCACTCAGGGTTAATGAGAATGTTCAAGTAACGGTCAATCTCTGCGGCGTGTCCGGACAGAATCACCGTGGTGGAATCAAACTCGGTGACAATGGCGGGACCCTGAATCTGATTTCCAGGTCGGAGCTGTGCCCGGTCATAGACCTTGGTCTCGATCCAGTCTCCCTGGAAATAAACCCGTTGTTCGTCAACCACCGCCGGGGAGGAGTCGGGGCCTTCGACGGCACTTTCCGGAAGCTGCGGCACCGGGACCTTGCCCACGCCGACGGCTCTTAAATTGACGATCTCGCAGGGTGTTTCGGCCATTTGAAATCCGTAAAACTGCTCATGAATCTGGTTGAATTTCTCGGCCAGGAAGTCGGTTCCCGAGGCAGTGAGTTCCTCGGCGGTGATATCGACGGGGATCTCATACCCCTGGCGGTAGTAACGCATGTCCACGTTGAAGCTGTACACCTGACGGTCCTTGGCAATGCCCTCTCGTTTCATCCAGTCCTTGGCTTCCTCTCCCAGTTCCTCCAGAATCTTCAGAAGCTCTTCGCTTGACACCGAGTCCACCCTTCGGATCAAGGTCCGGGCAAATTCGTCCCTGAAGTC
Source organism: Acidobacteriota bacterium (assembly GCA_029942065.1). GTDB lineage: Bacteria > Acidobacteriota > UBA6911 > RPQK01 > JADFOI01 > JAPYTY01. The sequence goes on from JAPYTY010000121.1 coordinate 3,256, forward strand.
AGCTACCAGATCCCCGCTCGCACACAAAAGACCCGGAGACGGGGGAACGATGACAGGGAAGGATCCGATCAAGCGTGCCACCGCGTTGGCGTGCATGGGCCCGGCTCCCCCGAAGGCCACCAGGGCGAAATCGCGCGGGTCATATCCCCGCTGGACGGAAACCACACGAAGTGCCCCGGCCATATTTTCGTTGACGATGTCCAGGATGCCCTGGGCCGCCTGGTGGACGTCCAGCCCCAGCGCATCGCCGATCGGCTGCATGACCTTTGTGGCGGCCTCGGGGTCCAGTTTCATCTCCCCGCCCAGCAGTTGCGGGGGCAGATGGCCGACCACCACATTGGCATCGGTCACGGTGGGGTCGGTACCCCCTTTGCCGTAACAGGCGGGGCCCGGATCGGCTCCTGCGGACTGGGGTCCCACCCGCAGTGCCCCGGTGATCTCCGGAACATGGGCGATGGACCCGCCTCCTGCCCCCACCGAGTGGACATTCACGCTGGGGACCTTCACGCGGAAGTATCCCAGTTTCGTCTCCCGGGCGATGGTGGGTTGTCCGTTCTGGCACAGCGCCACATCGGTGGAGGTCCCTCCCATGTCGAAGGTCAGCAGATCCGAGTAACCGGCTCGACCGGCAACATGCAGCGCTCCGGCCACACCCCCTGCCGGTCCGGAAAGAATGGCATAGATGGGATTTTCCTTGGCCAGTCCGGTGGTCATCAGACCCGCGTCGGAACGGAGAATATTGATCTCTCCTTCCAGGCCCAGGTCTCCGAGGGAACCTTCAAGATTGCTCAGGTAGCCCTCAACCTTGGGGCGAACGTAGGAGTTCATGCAGGCCGTCAGGGTTCTTTCGTATTCCCGTATTTCCGGCAGGACATCTGAAGAGAGGGTCACGGGGAAATCGGGGTGGAGTTCCTGGATGATCTTCTTGATCTCTCTCTCATGAGCGGAACTGGCAAAGGAGTTGATCAGCGAAACGGTCAGGGACTCAACGCCGGAGTCGACCAGATCCTGGACGATCTCGCGGACCTGGTCGCCGTCAAGCGCCCGAACGACGTCGCCCTGGGCGCTCATCCGCTCCTGCACTTCACGGGTATCCTCCAGTGCCGCCGGCGGATCGGGTTTGACCATGATGATCCAGCCTGCCAGAGGGCCGGGGGTTTGAGATCGGGCCAGGTGAAGCACCTGCTTGAATCCAGCAGTGGTCAGCAGGCCGACCCGAGCTCCCTTGCTCTCGAGCACCGCGTTGGTGGCGACGGTGGTTCCGTGCATGAAATGGGAAACATCCTTGAGCGACACCTGGCGCTGCTTCAGAACGCGCTTCACACTGGTGAGAACACCCTGGGAGGGGTCGGCTGGGGTGGATGGGGTCTTGACCCGGGACAGGTCCCCCGTCTCCTCGTGGACCAGCAAAAGATCGGTAAAGGTGCCGCCTACATCAACTCCCAAGCGGTAAGCCATGAGTCCTCCTCAGTAATGTAAGAATGGAAAGCATAGTGAGGCGGAGGATTGACTGTCAAGGAATTCCTGAAGCGGCGGTAACAATGGGCCCGATGGACATGGAGAGGGCACGAGACAGAAAGTTCAGTGGGACAAGCCACCGTGCCAAGGATCCCACGACAAGCACAAGAACGAGAAATAAGGGCGGGTGAAAAGCCACCCCGGCGTTATCCAGGGGTTCGGATCGCGAGGGCTCTTGGGTGGAGTTCAAGGTTTCTCTCCTGTTTTCTTCAGCCTGACAATGTTTATGATGATCAGTATAGTAACCCGGTTGTCCGCATAAGATTGCCGTAAGGAATTCATAAATCATCCGGGCTGGAATCCGGCCCCGGGAGGGACAACTCGGAGAAAAACCGAAGAGCTTCCGGGTTGGCCACGGCCTCTTTGGAGCATGCCTGCTCCGGCGGAACACCGGAGAGAATGCGCTTGATGGGCACTTCCAGCTTCTTGCCGCTCAGGGTCCTGGGGACTTCAGGGATCCGGTAGATCTCGTCGGGAAGGTGACGGGGAGAGAGCTCCCGGCGGATCACCTCCCGGATACGGCTCTCAAAGGGCGGGTCCAGAGTGGTTCCCTCCGGCAGCACCAGGAAAAGGAGCAATCGGCCCTCTTCTCCTGACTGACCGATATCCACCACCAGGCTGTCCACGACTTCGGGGAACTCCTCCACCACCCGGTAAAACTCACTGGTCCCCATTCGAACACCACCGCGGTTGAGCGTGGAGTCGGAGCGGCCGTAAATAACGCAGCTCCCGTGCTTGGTGAACTTGATCCAGTCGCCATGACGCCACACTCCGGGAAAGTCCTGGAAGTAGCTCTCCCGGTAACGCCGGCCTCCCTCGTCGTTCCAGAAGCCGACGGGCATCGAGGGCATGGGCTTTTCGATCACCAGTTCACCGACCTGATCCACCACCGCCTTTCCGTCGGTGTCGTAACTCCTGGCCTGGACTCCCAGCTGGCAGCACTGGATTTCTCCTGCGCGAACCGGCAGCAGGGGAGAGGGTCCGAGAAAGCCGGTACACATATCGGTTCCTCCGCTGAGCGATCCCAGCAGCAGATCCCCTTTCACCTTTTCATAGACCCAGGCGAAGCCTTCCGGCGACAAAGGACTTCCGGTTGATCCCAGCCCGGTGAGGGCGTCCAGGTTGAACCGGGCCGCCGGGTGGATGCCGGTCTTGATGCACAACTCGATATAGGACGCGCTGGCTCCAAAGTAGGTGGTCCCGGCTCGTTCGCTGAGCTGCCACAGGGCGTTCAGGTCGGGGTAGGCCGGGCTTCCTTCATAAAGCACCACCGTGGCATCCACCAGAAGCCCGCCGATCAGAAGGTTCCATATCATCCATCCGGTGCTGGTGAACCAGAAGTACCGGTCCTTCTCGGACAGGTCCAGATGAAGGGAGAGCTCCTTGAGATGTTCGAGAAGGATCCCGCCCTGGCTCTGGACGATGGGCTTGGGCAGACCCGTGGTCCCGGATGAGTACAAGATCCATAGAGGATGATCAAAGGGGACGGCCTCGAAGTTCAAGGACTCTTCCCGGGAGAGAAGCTCGTCCCAGAGTTTCATGCCGGACGCCTTTCCGCCGGAAGCAGAGGTGCCGAGATGAGGCACCAGGAGGGTGGTCTCAAGCGACGGGATCGCGTCTTGTATGGCCGCACCGGCTGCGGATTCGGGCAGTACCAGGTCGGGAGCCAGTCGGAGTGCCCATGTGCAGGGTGCTCGACCACCGCCC
>JAPYTY010000122.1 GCA_029942065.1 Acidobacteriota bacterium
AACGTGTGGGAGTGGACCTCCAGCTGCTTCCTGCACTTTCCGGGTTTTGTGGTGGATCCCTACAAGGAATATTCCGAGCCCTGGTTCGGAACTAGACGGGTGCTTCGCGGAGGCTGCTGGGCGACCCGGTCGCGTCTGATTCGCAATACCTGGCGCAACTACTACACGCCTGAACGCCGTGATGTTTGGGCGGGATTTCGCACCTGCGCGCTGTAAATTCCGTTGGTGACGGATCATGCACATCAAGCTTGTCATACCTTCTCCCAAAGGCGTCCTGGACGGAAATCGGGTCACCGTCCAGCGCTGGGCGCGTATTCTGAAAGGACTGGGGCATCGGGTCGGGATAGAGGGTCGGTACCAGGGAAATTCCTGCGATTTGCTGATCGCCGTTCATGCCTGCAAGAGTTTTTCTTCGATCGGGAGATTTTTCCGGGAACATACCGATCGACCTCTTGTGGTGGTGCTGTCGGGCACCGATCTGTACCAGGATCTCAAACGAGGATCCGAGGTCACCCAGTCCCTGTCGATGGCCACCCACATAGTCGTTTTGCAAAAACAGGCCCTGGAGGAGATCCCCCAGGAATTCCGTCCGAAGGCTACCGTCATCTATCAATCAGCCAAACCCCTGAAAGGAAGTCCTCCACCCCCCAAAAGTTATTTCCGGGTCTGCACGGTGGGAAACCTGAGGCCGGTGAAGGATCCCTTTCGCCTGGCTCTGGCCGGCCGCCGTCTTCCCGCTTCCTCCAGGCTGCGCATCTGGCAGGTGGGTCAGGCACTGAGTTCGGAGATGAGGAAAACCGCCCTGGCCGAGAGCCGTAGAAATGGTCGCTACCGGTGGATGAATGGACTGCCCTACTGGAGAACACGGCGCCTGATTGCCAGCAGTCATCTGGTGGCCATCACTTCGAGGGTCGAGGGGAGTTCCAACGTCCTCTCGGAAGCTCTGGTTTCCTCCGTCCCGGTGGTCGCTTCGCGGATTCCCGGACTCATCGGCACCCTGGGAACGGATTATTCCGGTTATTTCCCCCCTGGAGACACGCAGGCCTTGAAGCGGCTGCTTCTCAGGGCTGAGACGGAGGCGGAGTTCTATCAAAAACTCAAGGCCGAATGTACCCGGATCGCTTCGGTCGTTCAACCCCAACGCGAGCAGAGGGCGTGGGCAAATTTATTGAAGAAAATTGAGCAGACAGAAGATAGAAGATAGAAGATAGAAAATGGAATTCAGGAGCGGTTCCTGGGGAACCTGAAATCCGAAAACCGAAGTCCTGAATCCGAAACAGATTCCAATTAAGATTTCGAATTTGGGATTTCGAGTTTCTTTCACGGTAGTGCTCCTGCTGTTCAGGAGGCACGATCTTGTAGCGGCCGCTCTAAGAGCGGACCAAGCCCGGAGGAACGGACAGATTTCAAGACTATGAGCGCCCTCGAAAGGTTCGGCCACTGGGTCATCTATGCCGCCGTCAGAGTGTTTCTGTTCCTGGTGGGAATTCTACCGCGTTTCATGGCTTATCCCGTCTGCGAAGGGCTGGCCCTGCTGGTCTGGCTCATTGACCGCAAGCATTTCAAGATTGGCATGGTCAATCTGAACATCGCTTTTCCGGAAAAGGACGACGGCTGGAAAAAGAGAACCCTTCGACGCAGTTTTCAGCAGCTGGGAGACCAGGTGGTCGAGATTTCCCGCATGCCCCGACTCACTCGTCAGGATGCCATGAGGCGGGTTCGATATGAAGAAGGACGGGGCCTTGAAAACTATTTGAGGGTGCACGAGCAGAATCGACCCGTACTTTTCATGACGGCCCATATCAGTGCCTGGGAGTTTCTGCCCACCGTCCATGCCCTCTACGGTCATCCATTGAGTTTTGTGGTGCGTTCCCTGGACAATCCCTATCTGGAGCGCTGGACAGCAGGGTTGCGCAGGCGTGCCGGAAATCGGGTCATTGACAAGCACCGCTCCATACGTCAGATTTTAAGGACCCTCAAGGAGGGTGGCGACGTGGGGTTTCTGGTGGATCAGAACAGTCAGGAAAAAGAAGGGGTCTACGTTCCGTTTTTCGGCCATCCGGCATCAACCAACTCGGCCCTGGCTGCCCTGGCTCTCAAGACGGCCGCTCCCATCTTACCCGGATTCATGTATCCGACCCGCAGACGGGGTCATTATGTGATTCGTTTCTACCCACCGGTCGAACTAGTGAGAAGTGATGACCCGGAGCAGGATGTGGTGGAGGGAACAGCACTCTTGAATGGATTTATCGAGGAGGTCATTAGGGAGTATCCTCATTGTTGGCTGTGGGGACACCGGCGCTTTCAAACCCAGCCAGACGGCCGCAATCTCTACCAGTAGGGACGGCCTTCCGGGGTTTTTGGAGAGTTCACCTGTTCGGTTTTCGAATTTCCCCGGCGACGAAATGCCGCTGGGGGCCCATCTTGTGTCGTGACCGGGCTGTTGGTATAAATGAGCTGTTGGATCGACCGTTGTAAATAGAGCGATGAAAGGAGACGCGGAATGCCCACCAAGGTAGGTGTGAATGGTTTCGGACGGATTGGCCGCAATGTTTATCGTGCGTTGATGGAGGCCGATGCTGATCTGGAAATTGTAGGCATCAACGACATTACCGACCCCAGGACCCTGGCCCATTTATTGAAATATGATTCCGTTTATGGGCGGCTCCATGCCGAAGTGACCTACGATGAGAACACCATCACCGTCAATGGCAGGAAGGTCCAGGTTTTTGCCCAGAGAGATCCTGCTCAGATTCCCTGGGGCGAGGTGGGAGCTGACATTGTTGTGGAATCCACCGGTCTGTTCAGCAGCCGTGAGGACGCATCCAAGCATCTGCACGATACCGTGAAGAAAGTCATAATCACCCAACCCGGTAAGGGGCAGGATGTGATGATCTGTCTGGGAGTGAATCAGGAGCAATACGATCCCGAACAGCACGCCATCATTTCAAACGCAAGCTGTACCACGAATTGTCTGGCTCCGGTGGCCAAGGTTCTCGATCAGCAATTTGGTATCCGCAAGGGGCTCATGACCACCGTACATAGCTACACCAACGATCAACGGATTCTGGACCTCCCCCACAAAGATCTGCGCCGCGCTCGCGCCGCGGCGCTGTCCATGATCCCCACCACCACGGGAGCCGCCCGTGCCGTCACCCTCGTTCTCCCTCAGCTGGAGGGCAAGCTGGACGGGATTTCCATCCGGGTTCCCACACCCACCGTTTCACTGGTGGATTTGACGGCAACGCTGGAGAAGGATGTCACCGAGGAGGAGGTCAGAGCTGCCTTCAGCAAGGCTGCCAGGGGGGAATTGAAGGGAATTCTGGAGTATAGCGAGGAGCCTCTCGTGTCTTCCGACTTCATCAAGGATCCCCATTCAGCGGTCGTGGATGGTCCCTTTACCAAGGTCCTCGGCCAGAATATGGTCAAGGTCCTGGCCTGGTACGACAACGAGTGGGGATACTCGAACCGGGTCCTGGAATTGGCTGCCTTCGTCGGAGGGAAGCTGAACGGCTGACAACCGGACAGAAGACAGAATGGGTGCACGGACCGACTGCCACGGCTAGGTCGTTGTAGCGGCCGCGCTATGGGCGGCCCTCCGGAATCGGCGCTTGACTCCGTTACTTTTTTCGTGAAACCTGGAACCTGGAACGCGCTGGTCGAAGACCAGCGGCCGAGGCGTCCCCCACACTCCGGATCCTTCATTCTGGAATCCGAGCTTTTTTTTTGAAGCGAGAAGCATGAACCACAAGCTCTCCATCACAGAACTGGATCTGGAAGGGAAACGTCTTTTTCTCCGGGTGGACTTCAATGTTCCTTTGAACCGGATGCAGGTGATTGACGACACTCGCATCCAGGCCGTTCTTCCCACCATCCAGTGGGCGGTTCTAAAAGGAGCCCGAATCGTTCTGGCATCCCATCTGGGCAGGCCCGGGGGACAACGCCGAGAGGAGTTCTCTCTCGAGCCGGTGGCTCGGCATCTGTCCTCGCTGTTGAATCAGGAGGTAGGGTTTGCCGATGATTGCATCGGGCCCGAAGTCCGAGCTCGGGTCGATGCCCTCCAGTCCGGCGAACTGCTTCTGATGGAGAATCTGAGATTCCAGGAGGGTGAAACCAGAAATGATCCCGATTTCTCCCGCCACCTGGGAGGATGGGCCCAGGAGTACGTCAACGATGCCTTTGGTGTGGTTCACCGTGCCCACGCCTCTACGGTTGGCGTTCCGAGTATTCTGGGAAGGGCTGCGGCAGGGTTTCTGGTGGCCAGGGAACTGGAATATCTGTCCCGGGTACGGGACCAGCCCGAACATCCGGTGGTGGCTATACTGGGAGGGGCTAAAGTTTCCGATAAAATAGAGGTCATCGAGAGTTTGCTGGGTTTTGCCGATGCCATCCTGATAGGTGGAGGAATGGCCTACACCTTTTTGAAGGCTCAGGGTGAAAGGGTCGGGAACTCGCTGGTTGAAGAAGATAAACTTGATGTGGCCGAGCAGGTCATAGCCGCCGCCCGGGCGCGAGGATTGTCGCTGCAGTTACCCGTTGACAGCGTGGTGGCCCGGGAATGCCGGAGCGAAGTCGAAACCCGGGTAGAGACGTCGAGGATTTCCGAAGGGTGGATGGGCCTGGATATCGGTCCCCGGACGATAAAAACCTTTCAACGGGAGATTGCCGGGGCCCGGACCCTTTTCTGGAACGGTCCGCCGGGCGTTTTCGAGGTCGAGGAGTTTTCCCGGGGCACCATGGAAATCGCCAGGTCTGTGGCGGACAGTTCCGCCTTGTCGGTGGTCGGGGGCGGGGACTCGGTAACCGCTGTGATGCGAGCGGGTCTTGGGGACTCGATTTCCCACCTTTCAACAGGAGGTGGGGCATCGCTGACATTCATGGCCGGAGGACCGCTCCCGGGAGTGGAGATTCTGACCAATAAATGAGGGAAATCTTATGAGTCGCAGACCTTTGATAGCGGGGAACTGGAAAATGTTCAAAACCCGGGGAGAAGCTAGGGACACGGTCGAGCAGCTGCAGCAGTTGCTGGGGCCGAGCCTCTCGGTTGATGTGGTGGTCTGCCCACCCTTTTCTGCCTTGTCAGCCGTGGAGGAGGTGATCCGGGAGAGTGAGATTCAACTGGCGGCCCAGAACGTGCACTGGGAAGATGAAGGCGCTTTTACCGGCGAGGTGTCCACCGCGATGTTGTCGGATTGCGGTTGTCGGTACGTCATACTGGGCCATTCGGAACGTCGCCAATTCTTTCACGAATCCGACGCGGTCATTCATCGGAAGATCGGTAAGGTGCTCACCACGGAGCTCACCCCCGTTCTGTGTGTGGGTGAGTCTCTCGAGGAACGGGAAGCGGAGCGCGCTAACGAAGTGATCCATGGTCAGCTGGAGGCGGATTTAGGTGAATTGACAGCCACCGAAGCTTCTCGTATCATCGTCGCTTACGAGCCGATCTGGGCCATCGGGACCGGGAAGACGGCCACTCCGGAGATAGCGCAAAACGTCCATGGGTTGATTCGCCACTGGCTCGGGGGGAGGTATTCAGCTCAGGTCGCGAGTGGCATTCGAATCCTCTACGGCGGAAGCGTAAAACCGGATAATGCAAGGGAATTGATGGCTCAGGAAGACATTGACGGGGCTCTGGTAGGTGGAGCCAGCCTGGACGCGCACTCCTTTGCTACAATAGTCAAGGAAAGCGGGTAGACTGCCAGCCCTTTGTGGCAGGAAAGAAGGAAAAAATGTTGATACTGATTGTAACATTGCATGTTTTGGCTTCCTTGGTCCTGATCCTGGTGGTCCTGCTCCAGTCGGGCAAGGCCGGGGATCTGGCCTCAACCTTTGGAAGCACGGGAAGTCAGACTGCCTTCGGGGCACGGGGCGCGGCCACCTTTTTGACCAAGGCCACCACTGTTTCGGCCGTCCTGTTCATGTGCACCTCTCTTTCCCTGGCCGTTCTTTACACCCGGGGCTCCAGCCAGTCGGTCATCGAAACGGTTGAATTGCCCGAGGCCGCACCGGTGGAGTCCACCACCGAGGAGCCAACGGCTGAGGCGCCCACGACTGAATCCCCGACGGTCCCTGTGGAGCAGCCTGCCGCAGCCGAAGACAACGAATAAGAGTTCGTGCCGGAGTGGTGGAAACTGGCAGACACACCATCTTGAGGGGGTGGCGCTCGTGAGAGTGTGCGGGTTCGAATCCCGCCTCCGGCACCAATAACTTTTCGTTGTTGAAAATAAAGGGGTTAGCGTTTTTGGAACCCCTAATAGCTAACGAAAAGCTAACCAAAATTAACGGGGTAGGTCAGAACAAAATGGCCCCCAACTTCTTCGCCGCATCCTCCTGCATATCCGGCAACACATGCTGGTAGATGTTCATAGTGATTTCTACGCCCTTATGTCCTAGTCGTTCTGATACCACAGGGACAGGCACACCAGCTGACCTGCCCCCACGAATGGTACCACCCTCTAAGTTAGAGCCGGAGTGATTTGA
>JAPYTY010000123.1 GCA_029942065.1 Acidobacteriota bacterium
GGTTGTAAGGGCGCACGCCGTGCGCCCTTACTCATTTGTCTAGGATTGGAGAGCAAAGACAAAGAAAAAAGTTTTCTTCTCTGTGCCTCTGTGCCTCTGTGGTGAAAACTCCGCTACCCGGCATTTTCTCAACTGAAAATGTCTTCAACCAGGTCAACAAACTTCTCGTCCTCCAGAGCCGCGGACCAGGCAATACGATTATCCGGGCGGGTCCGGGTGAGCCACGCTCCGTACATTTCTGGTGGATCCGACCACAGCAGGTAGTTTCCGACCTGGATACAATGTCCTCTGGCCTGTGCTTCATCGGCAGCTGCCTGGGGGGAAGGAAAGCGAAGCAACAGCCATGGGTCCTCTCCTATCACCAGGGAGAATCCCACTTCAGCAGGCGTGACCAGTTCACCGCTGAGAAGATACCTGATCCGGGTCACCGGGTAGCCCGCCTTCTGGAACCGCTCGACGGCCTCCCCCAGTCGGGTAGAGGTCGGGTGTTGATCGGAGCATTGTTGCCGGGCCGATTCCAGTACATTGTTCAGTGCCCCGCTCTCAATCAAGGGAGCCCACTCGATCTGATCATCGGCAAGAGGGTTGTCATGAGTCTGGTCCGAATAGAGCCGGTCCGGGAAACTGCCGGCGGCCAGGCAGCCGGTGCCGGTACTGTGGGCATGGCACAGGGCCCAGTCTTCTCCCTCCGCGGAGCCTGCGAAATGAAAGAGGCGCAGGGGATGCCCGTCCACCACCAGTTCCACTCCCGCGATGGCACGCTCTGGAAGCCAGGCCTTCAAAACGGGCCACTGGCGGCTGATGGCGCCTTGCTGGCCGAGGATTCGGCAGGCCTCCGCCAGGCAGGGATCCTGGATCGGCGTGGTGGTTTGATTGAGCGAGCTTTCATGAATTTCGGTGTCCGGATGATAAGTGACGAAGGCATGCCACTCCAGTGATGCGAAATCCAGAGGCCGAAGGCGTTCGCTTTTGGAGGGGCCTTCCACACAGCGGCCTTCCACCGTCCATTGTGAGCCGGAGTCATCCAGGAAATGGTCTCCTGAACGCTTCAGGGTGAGGACCTGATCTCCCAGTGTCCGATGGTAGGCTCCCATGGTGTGGGTACCGGGAATACAAAGCGCCGCAATGGGGACCTCTCCGGCGGTGGTGTTGGTGGCAAAGTCATCCTTCCAGATTTCCACCCGGGGAATGGCCAGCGCGCCGAAGTCCTCATTGATGCCCAGGATCAGCTCGTTCTCCTCCAGTCTGGAGTCCAGACTGCCCAGCTGAATGCTGTCAAAGAAGTGCTTTTTTACTCTCACCCGTCCCGGAAATTCATCGGATCCGTGGCCGTGACGGCCATCGTGATGGAGCGGGTGATTGTAAATCATGACCTCGCCGTCGGGATGCAAACGGCAAAAATCGTCGAAGGTGCCGTTGTACTGGGGAATACGGGTCAGTACCTCTCCGGCCCTTTCTCCCGAGATACAGACTCCATCATTGGCCGACCACCAGGCGCCCGTTTGATGGTCCTTGGCGGCAGCAGTCGCGTTGTAGCCCCCGGATGTCCAGAAGGTGAATTCAGTGCCGTTGGATGTTCGTAGATAAGCTCCCCCGGAGCTGCAGTTCTCTCAGAAAGCAACCCAGACGGGGTCACCCGCCAGCACATCGTTCATCATGTGATAGTTGTCAGCTATCCACCAGGGATAACAGCGCGATTGATCCTTGTAAGTCAGCCAGATCACGGGGTCGGTCGCCCTCACATGGTCGGCCTGGGAAACCGGGACGGTGTCGATCTGCTCCGGAGGCGGAAAGGCGTTCTCGGGCAGGTCAAAGGGCTTATCGGGTGTGAACCGATCGACGAATGCGAAATCCTTGGCCATAGTGGTACCTCGGGTTACGTTTCAGTTTTAAAGTTTCAAGTTTCACGTTTCGAAAATTATTGCGGCCGCTCTAGGAGCGGCCCGGTCAGGCACTCAATCAAACGGAATTCCAAAAGCCACTGCCAGCAAGTCCTTTAGCTCCTGGAAGTTTTCCCGGCGGAAGTGTTCCCGGTACATGATCCGAAACTCCTGGGTGAGCTGTTCCATTTCTTCTTTGGAGAGCTCACTGTAGACGCGCCGGTTGCGGCGAGCCAGAATCCATTGATCCGCCACCCGGGCTCGACCCGACCAGTGGGCGATCCGGTTTCCCTGTGGATCGAGAAACAGATACAAAGGGATGCGTTCCTTGTTACCAGGTCCCAGGTGCTGCTCCATCAGGTCGGGGACTTCCGTTTTAAAGGAGATCCGGAAGGAAATTCCCTCCACTTGTTCCGCCAGACGGGCCCAGCGGGGCAGGGTATGGACCACATCCGGACACCAGTCCTCACCCACTGCCAGGATATTCAAAGGAGCCAGGCTCTCGAAAAACCGCAGATCGGACGGCATCAGGTTGGGTTCCTGGTAGACCTCGTCAAGCACCTCCAGGTTTTTTTCAACCCTGGTGCGAAACTCCTGATAGGGCAGGCCCTTGTCAAAATAATCTTGTAGATTTATCGTGTTTCACCCGGCACCTGAGGTACTTCCAGTTTGCGGACTCGTGCTGTTTTGTTGTCGGCAGCCGGTCTTGAAGAATCGGAGCACTGAGGCACCTCCCACACTCCGGACTCTTCATTCTGACTCCAGGCTCCTTCTTGTCAGTTGTCAGTTTCCCCCTCTACTTCCAGGTCACCTCCATGGCAAAGAAGTGATCGAAGACCTTTCGGTTGGGACTGTTTTGCTCCTCAACTTCCGGACTTCGAATGAAGAAGTCCAGCTGCTGCGTGGCCGGATCGACCGCTCCTGCCGGGCTGTTCTTGTTGAGAAGGGGATAGCTGGTCTTCAAGGTATCGCGGTTGCGCATTCCCTGAGTGACCATGAAGTGTACCTGGTATTCCTGGTACAGAGGCTCTCCATTCAAGGTGGCATGGCCATATCCCCACCCTGCCAGATACAGCAACGACTTGGGCCAGTTGGAATCTCCACAGCCCGAGTCGCCATGCTCGAAAATAAAAGCCGCCACTCCTCCATTCTGGCAGGGGCTGAATTCATTGAAGCGATCCATTTCAATCACAAGGTCGCCCTCGGTCACCTTGATGCGGGCGATGAAGGTGCCGGTGTTGTCGATCTCATTGACGTCGATTTCCACCGTGCCTTCGACCGCAGAGATGTTTTCAGCGTTGTTGTCGACATGATCCCACCCGGGAGGATCGCTCAAACTGCCGACCTGATGGAGGGCGCCGGCGCCCATAACGAAACGGCCTTGATAGAGATCATGCTGCTCGGGGGTGTAGATGCCCATTTCGGTGCCGGGTTGGGAGCGAGGACCTGCCGGTTCCGGAACTTCCAGAACCACCGGCGGGGCTTCCTCAGCACATGAAGCCAGGAGTGAAACAACGATCACGATGAGGCAAAGGGAATAGGATTGGGTCTTCATTTATTTTCCTCCTTTTTGAGGGGACGGATCACCATAGTAAAGCGTGACACGGGAAGGCGTGTTGTGGGCGATGTTCACCTGGATTTCCTGTTTGCCAAAATGTTCGTGCCAGGCCTCCAAAAGGTAAGAACCTGCGGGGATATTCTCGATCCGAAATTTTCCATCCGCGCTGCTGACGGCATGGAAAGGATGGTCGTCGACCCGGAAGTAGGCCTGCATCCAGCCATGCACGTCGCACTTGACGATGTAGTAGCCCGGACGGGTGACGGTGCGGATGGTCTTGGACTGGTCGGGGCCGAGGGCCAGGTTTCGGTTGAGGAAACCGTAAAAGTGGACCGAATGAAAGATCGGATCGCTGTTGGTCGCGTCAATGCGGCTGCCGGTTGTCACCACCGATACATGAGGCTGAAACTGGCAGTTCCGGTTATCCAGTGCCAGCGGGGAGGGTTCCGGTTGGTAGTCCTCGGGCAGGGGGACGCCGTGCAGGGTGACGATCACATTCTTGATTCCCTGGCCGTTCGGGGAAATAAGAATGTTTCCAAGCGATTGGGTGTCTCCGCAATCCTGGGGATCGGTGGTGTTTTTCACCACGGTCGAGGCAGGAATGGTGGAGCCTTCAAAAAGGACATCTCCTGCCAGAAACCCCGGGCTGACCTCCGAGGTGGAGGTGTCGGTGGTTGGGGTCTCCGTGGGTGTGTTTTCGACTGTGGTCGTGGGCGACGAACACGCCGGGCCAGGCGCCAGGAACATCACGACCAGAACGACAGTTTTAAATGGATTCTGAATTCTGGACTCCCTCCTGATTTTTTTCAACACCAAGGATTTCAGCTGGGAGCCATGATGGCATGGAAGGTTCGGTTCCACCAGGAAAAATTCCTTTTACTTCCTCTTACTTCCTCTGGCCCTCCCGGTTGGTTGACTTCCCGGCCCGGGGTTGGCTCAATGATGTCTTTTGGCTGGGGCGAATGAAGGTTAAAGACAATTTCCCGGTGACGACCGCAGAAGCGGAACTGGAGCAGAGAAATCCCTGGATGATCCTCTTCAGTGTGGCCCTGGGCCTGTTCATGGTGGTGATCGATGTCTCCATTTTGAGCATCGCCATGCCGACGCTTTCCCGGACCATGAACGCCTCCCTGGAAGAAATCCAGTGGGCCCTGATTGCCTACAGTGTGGCGCTCACCGGGTTGGTCCCGTTTTTTGGAAGAATCAGCGACGTTCTGGGACGCAAGCGGTTGTTCCTGACCGGATTGCTGATCTTTTCCACCGCCAGCCTGCTGGCCGCTCTTTCCCCGTCCATCTTGTGGCTGATCGGAGCCCGCCTGCTGCAGGCTGTAGGCGGTGCCCTGATTACCAGCAATACCCTGGCCATCATCACCGATACTTTTCCTGCGGGGAGACGCGGTGTCGCCATGGGCATCCAGGGAATCATCATCAGCGGCGGAGCGGCCCTGGGTCCCACCCTGGGTGGTTTTCTGGTCACCCACTTTGGGTGGCACTCGGTTTTTCTCATCAATGTGCCGATTGGAATGATCGCAGCCCTGCTGGCGGCCCTGGTTCTGCCTCCCCTTCAAAGCAACCGCACTCTGGAACCCATTGACTGGATCGGTGCAGCGACTCTCATGGTCGGGATGAGTACCTTGTTGCTGGGTTTGACCAAAGGACCGGCCTGGGGATGGTCCTCTCCGTATGTGGATCTTCTGATCGCCGCCGGTTTGTTGATACTGGCGATGTTCCTGGTTCATGAAATGCGAACCCGCTTTCCTCTGGTCGATCTGTCGCTGTTTCGAAATAGGGAATTCGCCGCCGCTCAGATGGCGGGCCTGTTCACGACCCTGTCACTGGCTTCGCTGACCTTTCTGCTGCCTTTCTTCTGGCAGGGCCTGCGAGGCTATTCAGCGCAAACGGCAGGGCTGTTAATGTTGCCCGTGCCCCTGACCTTGATGGTGATCGCACCCCTGTCCGGAAAGGTGTCCGACATGTTTGGATCCAGGGGGATCGCGACCAGCGGTCTGTTGGTCGTCATGGCCGGCCTGTTCATGATCTCCAGGGTGACCGAGGCCACTTCCGTGGAGCAGGTGGTGTTGAGGCTGATGGTTTTTGCGGCGGGCTTCGGAATGTTCATTGCGCCCAACAACAATTCGATCATGTCCTCGGTTCCTGCCGCCAATCGAGGAGTGGCGGGAGGACTGCTGGGGATGTTTCGTTACCTGGGTCAGACGGCCGGAATCGCCTTTGCAGGGACCATGTTCGCCCTGGTGGTGGCGGACAGTGGAGTGGACGGCGTGCACCTGCTGTCTTCGTTGGCCGCCGGCGGATCTTCGGCTCCTGATGCCGCCGCACTCGATCGTTCTCGTGCGGCCTTCATGGCCGGCATGAGCGGGGTGGCGCTGACGGCAGTCCTCTTTGCGGGGGTGGCTGCCTGTTTGTCGCTGCTCAGGGGCCCGGGAGGCTCGAGTTCCTCTTCGATCACGGGGTCTCCCGACCCTTGATTTTCGGTGGGAAAGCATCTTACCCTAGCAGCCAACTGCAAGGAAAAAAGCCATGAGAAAAATATTAGCGGGAATCGTTTTACTTGTGATTGTCGCTTCGGGCACTACCTGGGTCCTGACCAGCAGCGCCCAGACCAGCGGTCGTGTTGCCCTGGATCCCACCCGGGAGGACCAGTTGCCGGCGGCCATTATCGGAAATGCCAGGCCGCTCGGGGGCCAGGCCGTGTCCTACTTTTCGGATGATCCGAAAACCCGGGGTTACCTGGCCGTTCCGGATGGTCCCGGACTCCCTGGCCGCAGAAGGGTACGTGGCCCTGGCGGCTGACGTCTACTCCGGTCGTACCGGATCCAATCCGCAGGAGAATGTGGCCCTGGTCCAGGAGACCCTGGCCAAGCCCGAGGTGCTGGTCGCCAATCTGGATGCCGCGGCCGCCTACCTGAGAGCCCGGCCCGATGTTTCAGGCAAGATCGCCGCCATGGGATGGTGCTACGG
>JAPYTY010000124.1 GCA_029942065.1 Acidobacteriota bacterium
CTGGGGCGTGAGCCCCAGGAATGAAGGTGTTGTTAGTAAAGGAGCCCTGTAAGGGGGATGTAGGAAAACCGTCAAGGGGATTACAGCGCCCCTACAGGGCTCTTCTATTTGCTGACCTGCACAACCCTGGGGCTCACGCCCCAGGCTATTCTATGCCGCCCCTTCAGGGCTCCGGAGAAGTGAATCCAGAATCTCCTGTGAAAAGGCTGTCTCCGGAATCGGCGCGGGACTCCGTTCTTCATTTCGTGAAACGTGGAACGTGGAACGCGCTGGGCGAAGACCAGCGGCCGAGGCGCCTCCCACACTCAGGACGGATTTTCTGTCAGCCGTAAGGGACCACAAACTTCTTCTGCCTTCCCGAACGCACGAAATTACTCCCCTTCGGAATACTGGAGCGATCCCACCGGAAGTGATTCGGCCCGATGGGAGGGGAGCCAGAAAGCCAGCAGGAATCCGGGTGAGGTCAGTGCCACAAACCAAACCAGAACGATATGAAGGCCAAAGACATCCCCGAAACCTCCGATCAGTGGAATGACAAAGCCGCTGACGCCCCAGGCAAAGCCCATCATGAGGGCCGCTACCGTACTGGCGGCCTCAGGAATCAATTTCTGTGCCATCACCACGTTGACCGGATTGGCCAGCAGAAGAAATCCTCCCGCCAGAGCACACATCAAGGTTGAAAGGGGACCCGTTGTTAACAGGAAAGCCAGTGCCATGGGAGTGTAACCAATCATGGAGATGGCACAGATTATTCTGCCTCCAAAGCGGTCGGCCAGCATCCCCCCAAAAAGTCCGGTGACTCCTCCCGTCAGTAGGAACAGGCTCAGGTGCTGGGCTCCCTCTGTCACCGTCAGTCCCCGCACGGTGAAGTAGAGAGGAATAAAGGCCACAAAGACCATATGGTTGAGGGAACGGATCACGACCAGGAAATAGTGAACCGAGAGTGGTTTGATCTTTTCGAGGATCTGTTTTTTAAGGTGGGTCTGGCGGATCGGTTTGACCTTTCTCGAAGGGTTGGGGCCGTATAAGAGCAGGTAAAGACTTACCAACACCCCCGGCACCGCCGCCCAGTAGCTTTGCTCGAGTCCCGCTAAGGTGATCACGCTGGTGATGTAGATCGGACCGATTCCATAACCGATCATTCCACCCGTTATGAAAACCGACATCTCATAGCCTGGGCGCTTATCCGACAGTTCCCTGGTGACGGAGGCCCCTTGAGGATGGAAGGCAGCAATGCCAATTCCTCCCAGGATGACCAGAACCAGCAGGGAATAGAAGTCGGGAGCGATGCCCAGGGAACAGATAAAGACACCCGAAATGGCGGGTCCAAGAGCCGCGAATATCTTGTGACGCAGTTGATCTGCCAGGTAGCCATAGATGGGCTGCAACAGAGAACTGGAGAAGACCAGGGCGCCGCCCAGAATGCCAGCCTCGGTCAGGGTGAGATTCAAGGATTCACGAAGAAAAGGGAGGAAGACCCCCAGCATGCTTGCGTAGGCGTCAATGAAGAAGTGGGCGGCCGATAATTTCAGAATCGATCGGTGAACTCTCATCGCGATAAAGAACTCATTTTGACACAATGGCTGCCGTTTGCGTAAGGTGCGGCACTTCGTCAGGAAAGATCATGGCGCCGATGCAGTAGGGGGGGGGCGAGAAATCCGGGCTAGGGTAGAATGGCCGCGTGAGGATTTCCGATTTCAACTATCCGCTGCCTTCGGAGTTGGTTGCCCAGTATCCCAGCCAACAGCGAGACGACTGCCGGCTGATGGTGGTGGACCGCCGTTCGCGGAGTTTCCAGCACAGTCGGTTCAGAGATCTGCCCAGCTTTCTCTCCCCTGATGATCTGGTGGTTTTGAACAATAGCCGGGTCATTCCGGCACGCCTGCATGCCAGCCGAGAAGGCCGACAGGAGAAGATCGAGGTTTTCCTGCTGCGCCGTGTTGAAGGAAATGTCTGGGAGGCCCTAATCAAACCAGGCAGAAAAGCTCGACCAGGAGTGTGTCTGGTGTTCGAGCCGGGTCGGTTCGAGGCCCGGGTGGTTGAGGATTCTCCTACTGCTGTTCGGCGGCTGGAATTCAAGTATTCCGGAGAGTTCCGGGACTGGATCAACCGGTTGGGTGAGACGCCTCTGCCTCCCTACATTAGCCGTCCGCCTCAGCCGGAGGATCGACAGGATTATCAAACCGTTTTTGCCCGAGTGGACGGATCGGTGGCGGCCCCCACGGCGGGACTCCACTTCACTGAAGGCCTCATCCGGCAACTACACAGCTGTGAAATTACCCTGCATGTCGGGTATGGAACCTTCAAACCCATTTCCGAGGACCAGGTGGAAGGCCACCGTATGGATCAGGAATACTATGAGATCGGACAGAAACCCGCTGAACTGATCCAGGACCAGCTAGGGCAGAAGAACCGGATAGTGACGGTAGGCACTACCTCCACTCGTGCGCTGGAGCATGTTTTTGCAGAGCATCAGCGTGTGGTATCCGGTCAGGGCTGGACCGATCTTTTTATCCATTCGGGATTCAGTTTCGAAGTGACCGGAGCCCTCATCACCAACTTTCATCTCCCCCGATCGACCCTGCTGCTGCTGGTGTCGGCCTTCGCCGGAAAAGAACTGATCCAGGAGTGCTACCGCGAAGCCGTCCGGCAGAAGTATCGGTTCTACAGCTATGGCGACGCAATGCTGATTCTTTAGCCCGGACGAATGTCCGGGCTAAAGAATCAGCGTTTCACGTTTCATGTTTCAGGTTTAAAGTTAAGAAAGTTCCGCCTGTTTTCCAGTTGAAGCGTTCTTGTAGGTGGAGGTGGACATGGCGACAATCAAGCAGTTTGAAGACCTGGATGCTTGGAAAGTAGGCCGAGCCCTTGCCTAGGCGATTTACACGGCGAGTTCCAAAGGTGAATTTTCCCGGGATCTTGGTCTAAGGAAGCAAATTCGACGTTCGGCTGTCTCGACCATTTCGAATATAGCTGAAGGGTTTGAACGGGATGGAAATCGAGAGTTTATTCATTTCTTGGCTATTGCTAAGGGCGCATGCGGAGAACTTCGCTCGCAGCTTTCTGTGGCGTTGGACCAAGCGTATCTTACTGGTGAGGAATATCGAACTCTCTATCAGGAAGCAACTCGGGTCAGTAGCCTTCTGTCTGGCCTGATGAAATATTTGCGCCAATCCTCCATCACTGGCAAAAAGTTCAAGAAACGTGAAACTTGAAACAAGAAACGTGAAACGCGCATGGGCTAACGGCGATCTCCGATCGCCGTTAGCCCATGAGTCCGAACTCATAATCGGTGACGTTTTTGAAGGCTTCCTGCATGTGAACCTTGATCCTGTCCACCAGTGCCTTTTCGGTCAGCCGAATGGCTTCTCGCGAGACTCCATACTGATCAGCTATTGTTTGCAAGGTTTTGGGGCTCTCGGCAGTGAGCCTGTCGTAGAGGATCGTTTTCTGGCGGTCGCTCAAAGTGGTGGAGAACTCTTTGATCTCCTGGTTGAAAAGATCCTGAAGTTCTCCTCGGGCAAGATTCTCGTCAATCATCTCCTCGGTCGCCTCCAGGGTGTCCAGGTATCGTATCGACGACTCTCCGTCACCGATGGTGGCGTCCAGACTCAAGTCGGAAAATTCAATGCTTTTTTCGACTTCGCGGACATCCTCCTGACTTACATTCAGCCGCTTGGCGATCAATGCCGGAGTGGGTTCGATCCCCTGCAATCGAAGTTTTTCCTTTTCCTTGCGTAAATTATAGAGCAGCTTGCGCCGTTGGTTGGTGGTACCCACTCGAACGATGCGGAAGTTGTCCAGGATAAATTTGATGATATAGGCCTTGATCCACCAGGAAGCGTAGGTGGGCAGGCGTGCCTCTCGATAGGGATCAAAGCGTTTGACGGCCTCCATCAAACCGATGTTGCCTTCCTGAATCAGATCCAGTGCATTGCTGTAGACTCGATTGTAGAGTCTGGCAATTTTCACCACCAGTTGCAGGTTCGAGGTGATGAGGCGATAAGCCGCCTGTTCATCGCCTTGCTCGCGGTATAGAACGGCCAGCCGAGTTTCTTCTTCCTGGGTCAGGGGTTCGAATTTGCTGATCTCGAGCAGATACTTACGCAGCGGATCGAGCTTGGCAACCTTACCCTGATCCGGGGGCGCCGGTTCGGGGCCCTTGGGCTCCAGAAGTGATTCAAGGGCGTCCTCCGAGGTTGGTTCTTTGGGCTCGGTCATCAGTGCACGGTCCGGGTCTTTTTCGTCATGAAGTCCATCAGAATATAGCTGGCCAGGTCAACGGTGGTAGTGAAGTAGGCTTTTCCGCGGCAGATCTGGGAGACCTTCTTGACGAAGTCCACCAGGTAGTGGTCCCTGGCCAACATGAAGGTATTGATAAGGATGCCGGCCTTCTTGCAGTTGGCAACCTCACGAAAGGTTTCCTGCAGAATCATCGGGTCCAGGCCCAGTGAATTTCGATAGATCCGGCCGTTGGGCAGGGTGATGGCCGAAGGTTTCCCGTCGGTGATCATGATGATCTGAAGCATATCTTTCTTCTGGTTGAGAAGCAGACGCCGGGCCATGCGCAGGCCTTCGCAGGTATTGGTGTGAAAGGGACCCACCTTGACCGAAGCCAGTTTGGACAGAGGTATTTCCTGAGCGGAGTCGTGAAAAAGGACGACATGGAGCGAATCACCGGGAAACTGGCTGCGAATCAGATGAGCCAATGCCAGGGCCACCTTCTTTGCAGGAGTAAAGCGGTCGGTGCCGTAAAGAATCATGCTGTGACTGCAGTCGAGCATCAAAACGGTGGCACAGGAGCTCTGGTAGTCGGTCTGGTAGACCATGAGGTCCTGGTATTCCAGATTGAGCGGCATCGCCAGGCCCTCTCGTTTCACTGCATTGAGAAGCGTGGCACTCATGTCGAGGTTGAGCGTATCGCCAAATTCGTAGGGTCGGCTGTGGGAGTCTGACTGCACTCCTGTGGAAAGATGATAGGTGTCGTGACGGCCAAAGCTGCTCCGTCCCACCGAGCCCATCAGTTCCTTCAGGGTCTTGTATCCCAGGAAATCGAGACCCCTGTCGGTCAATTCAAACTGCACGTTTCCGACGGGTTTCGCGTCCTCTCCATCAGTGAGTTCCGAAGGCTGATTCCATCCTTTCTGGGGAGTGGTGATGTAATCCTCATCCATCAGGCGCTGGATCAGTTGATCCAGAAGATCCTGGAGCTCTTCGCCAAGCTCACCATCGGGGAACTCCTCGGCAAACCGCTCGAGTTCATCCCGCCAGTCCTGGGGAACCTGTTCATTCTTGGCAAGGATCTTCGCCAGTGCCTGGTACAGGTTCTCCAGTGTCTGATCCGATGGGGCAAAGGGGTTGAACTGGGAGTAAAAACCGCTTTCCAGAAAGAATTCCTTGAGCTGGTTGAGTAGATCCTCCAGATCGATTTCGTCCAGAGGTTGAGGGATGTATTTGCTGTAACGGATTCGACTCATGGTCCGGCGAATTAATTGAACGATTTTTCGGGAACGGGAAAATCTCTCAGCCTTTCTTCTTGTTCTGCTTCAACCTCTTTGAAGTAGCCCCGTTCTTCGTTGCGACTCAACAGTTTCTGGGCATAAAGCCCTTCCAGGATGAACTCGACCCAGGAGACGGCTGCGGGGAGGTTTTTCCTGGTGGGAACCCCCAGATCTTCCAGGGTCTCCTCCAGTCCTTGAATGACCCTGACCTTGCGGAAGTATTCCGCAGCCGGAGTCTGATCGTTGACCTTGACGACTCCACCCAGGTCGAACCACTGGACGATCTGATCGAAGCTCTGATCCTGAAAGTGACGTTTGAAGGTTCTCAAGAGCGAAGACCGGATCAGGTCTCTGGTGACTTTCTCGGCACCTTTCATTTCGCCCTCGTATTCCAGTTCCAGCTTTCCGGTAATGGCCGGGATGGCCGCATAAATGTCGGAAATGCGAGGAACCACTTCCTTCTCTTGAGCCGTCAATGCGCGTCGTTCGGCGTTGCTGACGGTGCTTTCAAGGCAGGCGATCGGCAGCCGCTGACTCACTCCGGAACGCTTGTCCACCCGTTGGTCCTGGCGCCCTTCAAAAGCGATTCCCTCGACCACTTCGGCAATGAAGTCGGGAACCGTGATGGGATTGGTTTCCTCGCGCCGGATCCAGGATTCTTGCAGCGTAATCTGGATGCCTTCCTCGATGTGGTCAGGATAGTGGGTTTTCACCTCCGAACCAATGCGGTCTTTGAGTGGTGTAATGATTTTCCCTCGAGCGGTGTAATCCTCGGGGTTGGCCGAGAAAACCATCAAGATATCCAGCGGCAGTCGAATCGGAAAGCCTTTGATCTGGACGTCACCTTCCTGCATGATGTTGAAAAGACCGACCTGAATCTTGGGGGCCA
>JAPYTY010000125.1 GCA_029942065.1 Acidobacteriota bacterium
CTTGGACATATACTGGGCTACCAATTCTCTCATCGCTTACTCCCTTGTTCCTTCATGCTACTGGTCTATTGCCGCCAGACGATGTACGGAGTCGACAGGCCGATTCTCCTTACACGGCATGGCTCACTGTTTTCTGACTGATTTTTTTGTTGAAGTCCCATTGCCGATTGTTACTCATCATACTAGAAAAATCTATTCATCACCAACAGATTCGAACCAGGGCAACACTTTATGGGGCGCGCTTCATCCAGGAGGTATGTTAAGGTATTTTCCAGAATTTCGTTTGAAGGTCAAAATGTACCGCTCAATCGACGCAAGAGGAATTCGAGGTACAATTTCGGAGGATAAGTAGAATGAGAAAATGGCTTGTCACCGCGGCAACGTTCTCCCTTCTTCTCTCGGGATGCGCGCAGACCGAGGGAACCGACTCAACATCCAGGGAATCGATCAGCCTAGAGGGTCTCTCCTTCACCGAACCAGTCCCGATCGGGGATCCGGAGAAAAACCCGTCCGACCCGTACATGAGAACCAGTCCCAGCGGAAAGGTATTCCTCAGCTGGACCGAGGAAGTCGAAAATGAAGAAGGCCGCAATGTCCTGGTGGCCGCTCTGGCCGGTACCGGCAGGGTATTGGACGAACCCCGGCAAATGAACAACCAGCCGGGGGAGATCTCCGCCCATGGGGGTGAAAATCTGGCCAAGTTCACCGTCGACTTGAACGGCGGCGTGGCAGGCATCTGGATGAAACCGCTCCCCGAGTACCATACCGGTGAGATGCGATTCACTCATGCCGATCCGGATGCACCCTTTGCCGAGACGGCTGTCTTGAACGACGACAACAAGCCGGTTAATCACGCCTTCTCCACGATAACGACCGGACCCGACGGCAAGGTTTATGCCGCCTGGATCGACGGCCGCAACCGCAGCAACCCCCAAGATGATCGCCAGCAGATGTTCATGGCGGTCTCCGAGGATGGCGGTCGAAGCTACGGCGAAAATCATCTCATCGCCAGCGGGGTATGTCCCTGCTGCCGGCCCAATATCGCCTTTCTGGATGGCGGTGCAACCCTGGTTGTTTCTCATCGTTTCGTCATCAAACCGGAGAATATTCGCAACCACGTGGTGATTCGTTCCACCGATGGCGGCAAGACCTTCAGTGATCCCGTGGTGATCAGCGACGACGGCTGGAGCAGCGTGGGCTGTCCCCACGCCGGCGCCTCCATGACCGCCGATAGCCGGGGCACCATCCATTCCGTCTGGTGGACAGGCGGACGGACGGACCAGGAAGCGGGTATCTACTACACTTACTCAGAAGACGGCGGTCAGAGTTTTTTGCCCAGGCAGCTCATCACCAGGGCCTCTCCTAACAAAGTTCTGCATACCCAGGTGAGGACGGATCAAAACAACAACATCTATGCCGTCTGGGTGGACATCCAGGATGAGAACACTCAGATTTTTCTGGCCCATCGTCAGGCCGACTCAGCCGAGTGGAGCCCGAAAGAGCAGCTGACTGATGGCACTCAAAATGCCCTCTATCCCATGCTGGCCATCGACGAGAGCCGCCTTTACGTCACCTGGACCGAGAAAAAGGGAGAAAACTCCCAGGTCAAGGTACGCACGACCCTCTTGACGGGCAGCTGATCCGGATTCCTGACGCCCACTCGTGAACCAGAACCGAAGGGCAGACCTGGCAGACGACTGATCCTTTTGAACCCTGGATTGGGGACGCCTTTCCCTTCGGCAACATGCAGAGTCGATCGGGACGCAGAGTCCTGATGTTGCGAACCCACGGCAACAAGCTGATATGGCTGAAGCACCCAAGCTGCAATCCACTGGAATCAGCGTTGACTATTTCCAGGCTCGGCTGGGTAAAAGTGTGCGTGCGCTCTCGGAGATCGATCTTTCCATCAATGAAAATCAGTTCGTCAGTATCGTAGGACCCAGCGGCTGCGGCAAAACGACCTTTCTCAATGTGGTGGCCGGAGTGATCGTTCCAACCGAAGGGAAACTGTCTCTGGATGGGCGTCCCGTTGAGGGCCCGGGTGCCGATCGGGCGGTGGTTTTCCAGCAGGCGTCGCTGCTCCCCTGGAGAACGGTACTGCGAAATGTCCTGTACGGATTGGAGTGCCAGGGAAAGGGTACCGAAGCGGCCCTTCCCAGAGCCAATGAACTGCTGGAGATCGTCGGATTAACAGGATTCGAGGACCACTACCCTCATGAGCTCTCCGGGGGTATGCAGCAGCGCGTCAACCTGGCTCGGGCGCTTCTGATCGATCCCGATCTTCTGCTCATGGATGAACCCTTCGCCTCCCTGGATGCCCAGACCCGGGAAATCATGCAGGGAGAATTGCTGCACATCTGGCAAAGAACCCGCAAAACAGTTCTCTTTATTACCCATCAGATTGATGAATCGGTTTTCCTTTCCGATCAGGTCATCGTCTTCGGCTCTCGGCCGGGCCGGGTGAAGGAAACCATCTCCATTCCCTTTTCCAGGCCGCGAGAACTATCGCTGAAACGCACCCCTGAGTTCCTGAATTATGTGGATCAAATCTGGGGCTTGATCGAGAGCGATGTGCGTTCAGCAGCCCGGGGAGAAGCGTAACCACCAAGACACGATGTTTCTCACCACAAGAACACCTAAGAAGAAGATATTCACCACAAAGCCACTAAGACACAAAGAACTCCAGCCGAAACGGCCCAACACTTCTTTGGGCCGTTCCGGCTGGAACTTGTCTTCTTTTGTGCCTTAGTGGCTTTGTGGTGAATATCTTTCTGTGTCTCTGTGGTGAGGGGCTAGCGGAGCATCGCATTGGGCAGCCACAGCACCAGCTGAGGGAAGAGCACCAGCAGAATCAGTCCCAGCAGTTCCAGAACTATGAAGGGAAGGATCGACCGGTAGATGTCGCCCATCGTGATACCCGGCGGCACCACGCCTTTCATGTAGAAGAGATTCATTCCAAAGGGCGGGGTGATGAATGCCAGTTCCATGTTGACGGTAAAGATGACGCCAAACCAGATCAGATCAAAACCCAGTTCCTGGGAAAGGGGCAAGAAAACGGGGAGGGTGATCATCATGATCCCGATCGGATCGATGAACATGCCCAGCAGGAACAGAACAACCTGCATGGTCAGAAGAATCAACCAGGAACTCATCTGCAGGCTTGCGATCACCTCCAGGATAAAGCCGCCCGCTCCGATTGCGGCATAGATGTGGGAAAAGGACTTGGCACCCAGCACGATCCAGCCCACCATGACCGACAGCTTGAATGCTTCAAGCGTCGAAGTTTTCAGCATCTCCCAGGAAACCCGTCCTTTGAGTGCCGCACAGATCAGGGCACCGAAGGCACCGATGGCTGACGCTTCGGTGGGCGTGGTCACCCCGGCGTAGATGGTTCCCAGAACCAGAAAAACCAGCGCCACCGGGAAAATGACCGCCTTGATGAGCTTGAGCTTCTGGCCCCAGGAAATTTTCTCCTCCTCCGGAATGGAGGGGCCGAGAGTGGGCTGGACCCGGGCTCTGATCCCAATGTAGGCAACGAAAAGAGCACAAATGACCAGGCCTGGAACCACCCCTCCCATGAACAGCTTTCCCACCGAGGCCCCCGAAAGACTGGCAAACACGATCATGATGATGCTGGGGGGAATGAGAATTCCCAGCGAGCCTCCGGCCGAGATGCAGCCCAGGGCCAGGTCCTTGTGATAACCGCGCCGCAACATGGAAGGCAGGGCCACCAGCCCCATGGTGACGGTTCCCGCCGCGCTCACTCCTGACATGGCGGCGAAGACGGCACAGATCAAAACGGTCCCCATGGCCAACCCTCCCCTCAGGGAACCCATCCAGTGGTACATCATTTCGTACAGATCATCAGCGATGCCCGAACGGGAGAGAAAATTGGCCATCAAAACGAACAGCGGCAGGGCGATCAGGGTATAGGAGGTCCACGAAGAGAAGGCGGTGGTGGTCAGGAGAAAGAGGGCCTCGGGTCCCATCATCCACAGAGCCAGGACCACCGCCGTGGCACCCAGTCCGAAGGCCAGGGGAAGGCCCGAGAGAAGCAACAGGGCCAGCAGGATAAACAGAATCGCGGTAACGATTCCAAGACTCATGAAACTTGATCCTGCCCGGTCCCGGCCACTCTTGCCGAGACTTCCTTGTTCCCCGTAATCGCGGTCATCAAATCACGAACCAGTTTGGCCAGCCCTTGAAAGAGGATCAGAATGATCCCCAGGCTCATGATGATGTAAACCGGATAAATGGGAGGCCCCCAATAGGTGGGAGAGTGCTCAAGATCAATCACCGCTTCCACCGTGACCACCCAGGTGGATCGAAGCAGGGCCAGAATAAAGAACAAAAAAAACAGGGAACTCACCACATCCACCATGGCCCGCGTCCGGGTATTGAGGCGGCCGTATAGAATCGCCACGTTGACATGCCCTCCATGGAGCAGCAGGTAGCCCCCTCCCAGCACCGTGGTGGCGAGGAAAAAGTACTGGGAGGTTTCCATGATCCAGATGGTGGGCTGCTTCAGCAGGTATCGGGCCACCACCTCCCAGGTCATGATCAACATCATGGCCGGGATCAGGAAGGCACTCAGCCGACCGGCCCAGTCGCTGGCGGCATCAATCGCTCCCAGAACCTGTCTCAGGTATTTCAGCTTCAACTTGGAGCCTCTTGAGAGGTGGAAAAATTCAAAAAGAGCCGATGGGGTTGCCCTTCTCGGTCAGATACTCTCTCATCAGGGCAATGATCTCCCGGGATCTTGGACTCCTGGAGGCGGCCTTTTCCAGCAAAGGGGCGGCCGCCCGGAGGATCCCCACGTATTCCTCATCGGGCAGATTGACCACCGTCACCCCATGCTCACGCTGGGCCAGATCCTGAATTTCGTCCATCTTCCGGGTGATGGCTTCCACGTAATGGTGCATGGCCTCCTCGGCAGACTCATCCACCACCTGCTTCAAGTCTTCAGGCAGGGCATTGTAGGCATCCAGATTGACATACATATCTCCGGCGACCTGACCGAAGGGGGGACCCAGAACTCCCTTGGCCACGTCCCAGAGATTAATGGTGCCGATGGTGTACGAGGGCATGATGACTCCATCAATGGTCCCCGTTTGAAGGGCGATATAGACCTCAGCCGGAGCCAGAGTGACGGGCACGGCGCCCAGATTAGTGATCAGATCGGGGGCTGCCCCGCTGCCTCGGATCTTGAGGCCCCGAACTTGCTGGAGCCGGGTAATCGGCTCTTTGGAAATCAGCGCCAGGGGGGAAGGGCCCAGCGACTTGAGTAGATGGGTGCCTTTCTCCCGGTAGGCGGCATCCAGTATCTGGTAAACGGCCCCGTCCCGGTAATAGATGTAAAAGTCGACAAAATCTTCGAGACTGGAAAAGGTGCCGAATAGACCCTGCTCGATGTAGGCCTCGGGAACCTGCTTGAGATTATAGCCCCCCACTCCCATTCCCATCTCGATGGCCTTCTTTTCAACCGCACTGAATTGCTCATAAGCGTCAACGATGGTACCGGGAGGGAAAATCTGAATCTCGAGGCGTCCGCCGCTTCGCTCCTTGACCAGTTCGGCAAACTTGGCGAACTGATCGGTATACTGCCAGCTGGTGGAAGAGATTCCCGATTGCGCCCGCCATCGAATGATGCCGTCACCCCCACCGGAGCCACCCGAGCAACCTGCACGCGTCAACGCCCCTATGAGAAGAAAGAAGATCGTCAAACTTCCAGTCGACATCGGTTTCATCTATCGCCTCCAACAAAAATTGCCCGCGAAGCCCCTATTCTAAGTCACAGTTGACTCGGGAGACTACCCTGACTCTTAAAAAGGGACTTGCCAGCAGATATTTTCCGGGATAACTTGCCATGAATCTTTGATTTTTTCTATTTCTTCAAAAGATAGGAGTTTGAGATGATGAAGTTAGCCCAGCTGGCCCTGGCCGGCTTCCTGATGGCTTTACTCCCTTCCTGCAGCGGTGGCGACATCCCGACGGCGTTGGCCCCGGATACCATCCTTTACAACGCCAAGATCGTGACCGTGGATGAGAACTTCACCATTGCCCAGGCCCTGGCCATCAAAAACGGCCGTCTGGTGGCCGTGGGTTCCGACAGCCAGGTCCTGGCTCTGGCTGGGGAAAGTACCGACAGAGTCGACCTGGAGGGAAAGACGGTCTTACCCGGGTTCTATGACAGTCATATTCACATCGCCGGGGCGGCCGGCGAAGCCCCCGATCCACTGAGCAATCAGATGAGCAAAGCGACCTCCATTGCGGAGGTGGTGGAACTGGTTCGCCAGAAAGTCGCCACGGCTTCGCCGGGAGAGGTGGTGCGCTTTACCCAGGGACCGGGACGCGCCGAGCAGCTGGAGGA
>JAPYTY010000126.1 GCA_029942065.1 Acidobacteriota bacterium
TCACCTGGACGTTCAGATCCACTACTTTGGCATCAAGGAAGGGGTCCCCAACTGCGCCGTTCGGGAACTGCTCGCCTCCCAGGGTTACCGGGCCTTTCTGACCCAATGCCCGACCTACCGAAGACCCAGCCTCGACTGGGTGGGAAGAATTCAAGTGGATGACAGCGACTTCAATATCTTCTTGACCAAAATTTCCGGCACCTACCTCTTTTTCAAGGACAAAAAGAGCTGGAAATACATTCGGAAATTCAAGCTGGACAGGTTGGGCCACCGGGTCTCGGAAACCTCCGGTCAACTGCGGGGACGAGAGCACCCGACTTCCAGTTGAGCGACATTTCCGCTTGCCAGCCACCGTGAAGAAAACTAAGATGGCAAACAAGAAGGAAAACACTGCCGATTGGATCCTGGTGAACGGAACCCTCTTTGAAACCCAGGAACATCCGGAAAATAACCTGGAGGAGACTATGAAAAAGCATCCGCAATTCGTGATTAACTTTGTTTCCTGTATGGCCGTGCTCCTGCTGTTCGGGACCGGTGCCCTGTGGGCTCAACTGCATCCGGACGTGGGCAAGTGGGGTTATGCCGACACCATCTTTGTAAACGGCAAGGTGGTGAGCATGGACGACGATTCCACCTCGGTCAGTCCAGGAACAATCTACCAGGCACTTGCCGTGAAGGGCGACAAGATCATGAAGCTGGGATCCAGTCAGGAGATCCGGGCAGTGGCGGGACCCGATACCCGAGTGCTGGATCTTAAAGGAAGAACCCTGATCCCCGGCATCATCGAACCTCATAGCCATATGTACGGCCGTGCCGTGCAGCTTCTGGATCGGTTAGGCTTCAAGTATCCTCCAGAAGGGGTCTATATGACTGAGGCCACCGCCGACCCCAACGACCTGGAGAAAACCCAGGCCATCATGCGTGATGCCATCAAAGATGCCGTGACCAAGGTCGATCCGGGTGACTGGATCGTTTTGAATCTGCGGCGTCATCCTGATGAACCCACTCTGCAGCTCCAGCTGTGGGGAGACACCCGGCGTTTGACCAACCGAAGGACCCTGGATCAATGGGCACCCGAGAACCCCGTCCTGATGCAGCCCGGGCACAGAGGGAATATCAATTCCAAGGCGTTGGAGATCCTCAATGACTTTCTTCCCGGATACTCCGAATCCATTCACGAGACCATGCATGGCGACGTGATCGGCGAGGACATCGCCGAAATCGGATGGGTGGGAAGCCAGGAAATGTCCGTCATCACCTGGCAGCTTTTTCTGGAAAAGCTGCCCCTCACGACCCTGGCCGAGGCCATCAGGATTATCTCGGAAGAAGCCACCACCACAGGGATCACCACTTTCTCCAGTCGCATTCAGTTTCCCAAGATCATGAGCGGATACGCCACCCTGGCCGGACTGGACAAGATGCCGATCCGTTTTTCGGCTCACTATGAAATCCATCGTCTACCCACCGATCCCCAGCAAACCCGTCAGATCTACCGCCGTACGGGAGTGCTGCAGGGAATAGGAAACGACTATCTGTGGATTGATGGTGTGGCCTCGGAACGCTGGGATTCCCGCTATCCGGAATCGTGCACCGGTCCCGATACGGTGGCCCCAGCCCACATCAAGGCCCGGGAAGTCTGCCCCCAACCGGGAGAACTACCCTGGGATACGCTGGAAAACGCAGCCAAGTCGGGATGGCGCCTGGCGGGAATTCACATGTGCGGCAGCCAAAGTACCCGCGCCTTCTTTCAAATGATTGATCGCGCTCGGGAAGTCAACGGCTGGACCCTGCAAGACGTGCGCGACCTGCGAGTGACGGGCGAGCACTGCAATCTGATCGGCAAGCAGCCCGATATCATCAAACTGCTGACCGACTACGGGATGATCCTCAGCTGTGGGCCGGATCTCGTCAGTGAATCACCGGCCTGGATTCGCGATTACGGCGACGGTATCCAGGAATTCATCCTGCCTTTCAAGACCTGGATCGAAGCGGGCGTCAAGCTGGTCGGACAACACTACGGTTCCAGCCCTCCTTTCAACAAGCTGTGGCAGGCCGTGACTCGCCAGTTTGACGGAGTGGTCTGGCAGCCGGATGAGCGAATTGACCGGGTCCACGCCTTGAAAATGTGGACATCCTGGGCATCGGAATATGTGCTCAAGGAAGACCAGATCGGTTCCCTGGAAGAGGGCAAATTCGCCGATCTGGTGGTTCTGGATCGGGACTTTTTTACCGTTCCGGTCGACGACATCCTGAAGGTCCGTACGCCCCTGACCATGGTCGGAGGCAAGATCCAGCAGGTACAGGAGTCCCTGGCCAACGACCTTGGCATACCATCGGTCGGTCCGGTCTACGACTTCGACGATGACGAAATAGCCGCCCGATACCTGCAGTAGGGGGGGCCGGAATGCGCTGGTCCGAACCAGCGCGTTCCTGGTTGGCACGGCCTTGCAGCCTGTTGTAGGGGCGCACGGCCGGGTGCTGTGGTGTTGTAGTGCTGTCGTCCGGAATCGCCGCACTGAGGTGTGCATTTTCAGGACATCGTTTACACCTGAAATTCTAATTTCACTTCTCGGGAGCCCTGAAGGGGCGGCATAGAATAGCCTGGGGCGTGAGCCCCAGGTTTTGTTCAAATTAGAATTAGAAGGAGCCCTGTAAGGGCGATGTCAGGACCATAGACGGTCTCTCTAAATCGCCCTTACAGGGCTCCCTTGTTTACCGAATTTCCAGTCCTGGGGCTCCTCCCACATTCTAAGAAGACACTTACCTGCTGCCTTCAAAAGGACATAGAGTGAACCTGGTCCGACTTGTGGGTGGTCCGGAATGTGGGAGGCGCCTCAGTGCGCCGATTCCGGACCACTGCACTACCCACCACTGCCCTGGTCCGCAAAGCGGACTGCACTTCTATTCAAAACAGGAGATACCTCAATGTGCCGAATCCGGAAGGCCGCTACAACGACTTTTTTTTCAGCCCGAAATCCTTCCTAAGAAACGTGATGGTAGGGTGGTTCCCTGGGTTAACCCGGTGCTGTGGCAAACACCTTCTTCCCACACAGACTCCATTTGACCTGGAGTCGGGTCCTTCATTACCATTCTGAACGGAAGCCTGAGGGATAAGGAGCAAGCATGAGTGGTATCACGGTGACGCTGGCCTGTGGAGACTATGACCGGGTGGCACCCCTGAAAGATGGCCGGGTCAAACCGGAAGGGGTGAACCTGAACTTCATTGCCCTGGGACCTGAGGAGATCTTCTTTCGGATGGCCAGACATCAGGAATTTGACGCTTCCGAGATGTCTCTGGCGTCCTACATCAACACGCGCGCTCAGGGCCGAGATGATCTGATCGCCATTCCCGTATTTCCCTCTCGCATGTTTCGCCACTCGGCCATTTTTGTTCACGCCGACGCTGGGATTGAGAAGCCGGAGGATCTCAAGGGGCGCCGAATCGGTGTGGGTGAATATCAGATGACGGCCATCGTCTGGGTCAAGGGCATCCTGTCGGACGATCATGGGGTTGCCGCCAGTGACATCCACTGGTTTACCGGAGGGCAGGAACAGCCCGGCCGTGAAGAAAGAGTCCCTCTGAAGCTACCTCCCGAAATATACCTTGAGCCCATCCCCAGGGACAAGACACTCAGTTCCATGCTGGAGACCGGGGAACTGGATGCCGTCATCGCCGCCCGGGTCCCTTCTCCGGTTTTGCGTGGCTCCGACCAGGTGAAGCGTCTTTTCGAGAACCCCATGGAGGTGGAAAAGGACTACTTCAAGCGAACCAGGACCTTTCCCATCATGCATACCGTCGCCATCCGAAAAGAGCTGTCGGAAACCCATCCCTGGTTGGCCGTCAGTCTCTACAAGGCATTCGATCAGGCCCAGAAACTCTCCCGCGAAGGAATTCACGCGCCGGCCGTTTTGTTCCAGCTGGCCTGGCTCCAGATGTACTGGGAGAAAGAGGAAGCCCTGCTGGGAGAGAATCCATGGGAAGCTGGAGCGGAGCGTAATCGAGAAACAGTCGAGACCCTGTGTCGCTATCTGGTGGAACAAGGGATCATCCGCAAGGCTCCGCCTTTTGAAAGCCTGTTTGCCCCAAGTACCCTCCAGCTGGCCAAGATTTAGCCCGGATGATGCATGACTTGTTGTAGCGGCCGCTTATTAGCCCGACTCTCTCACACCCGATCTACTGCATCGGCGCAATGATCCGCCCTGGTGTGAGAAAGTCGGCCTTGAGCGGCTTCCGGCATCGGCACCTGACTTCGTTCTTTCTTTCGTGAAACGTGGAACATGGAACCTGGAACGTGAAACGCGCGGGTCGAAGACCAGCGCCCGAGACCCTTACTTCAACTCGCGGGCCAACAAGCCGTGAAACCGTTCCACTACATCGGGCGGCTGAGGTCGGGTCAGATAGCTCACTCCCACAAAAACCAGCACATTGATCACAAATGCCAGGGCCAGGCCGGGCATCGGAACCGGGTTGGGAATAATTCTCAGTTCCCACACCAGCGTGAGAAGAATGCCGACAGCGGGGCCGCTGAGGGCTGCTTCGGTGGAGGCTCGGGACCAGGTCACAGCACCCACAAGAGGTGTCACCAACTGAAGCGTGATCCCTCCGGCAAAGATGGCCAGCGGGGTGATCAGGACCGGGTTCAAGAGCGCGAGCGAAACACTGACGGCCGCCACGCCGAGAATAATGGTCCGGTTCAGCATCAGCTCCCGGGATTCCTCCATTTCCGGATACAGCACGGCCCGGACAAAATCTCTCACTATGGTGGCCGTGAGAGTGTGCAGATAGGTGTCGGTAGTACTGATGATAGCAGCAAGAATTGCTATCAGAAACAGCGCGGCTAAAAACACCGGCAGGACATCGAATGCCAGCAGTGAGGAAACAAAATCGGGATTCTCGACGCTGGGTAATACCTGCCGCCCATAGGTTCCAATGAAAAAAGACCCCATGATGTGGGCAATCAGCCACAAGACCAGTATCGACACGCTGATCTTGGTGAAGTGGTTCCTGCTTCGAGCAGAGTACATTCGGATCCAGGCTGATGGAGAGAACACCATCGCACCCACACTCAAGCCCATGGCGACTCCGAAAATGTGGAGAGGAGTAAAGACCCCCACCATTCCCGGGATGGTTATGAATTGTTCCTTGTTGTCCGCCAAACCTTCAACCACATTGGCGGCTCCCCCGGCCATGAACAGTGTAGCGACTCCGAAAAGAAAGAGCAGAAGAAGAATGATCAGCCCGTTAAAGAAATCCAACCAGGCAATCCCCCTTAATCCGGAGGTGACGACATGGACCAGTACCACTCCGGCAATCACCAGGATCCCTACCTGCAAGGAAATTAAATTACCGGAAAGGACGTTGAGCATCACTCCTCCAGCCAGAAGCTGGGCCACGATGAAGGCGGTATTGAAAAGCAAACTGGCCACTACCGTATACATCCGGATCGTGTCGCTTTGGTAATATTCACCGAGCAGGTCTCCAGGCGTGGTGAACTCATATTCCTTGCCTAAAATCCAGATTCGAGGTCCGAAGTACCAGAGCAGAACCACTGCAATCGAGTGTCCCGACAGGACCGAGACCAGAAAGGGCACGCCCACTGAGTAAACCGCCCCAGGGATACCGGCCATTCCCACACCGCTCAGGACGGATGCAAACATGGTCAGAGTGACCACCACCCAACCCAGGTTTCTCGAGGCCACGAGGTAATCGCCGACCCCTCCGGTGAGCCGTCTGTTGGCGGCATAGGAGATCAGCAAAAATATCACGAAATAACTGAGAAGGCTGAAGATGATCAGCGGGAAATTGGCTCGAACAATTTCAATGGTCTCGGGAGGGAGCAAGTTCACGTTAATACCTCTGGATTATCCATAAAACAAGCTCAGCACCTGGCCTCACTCCAACGTATAACGATAGACGTTGGTTTCACGAGGCTTGAAGCCCAATCGTTGGTAGAGACGGTTGGCCGCTTCCCGGCTGGGGCGAGAGGTCAGATCCACGGTTCTTGCCCCACACTTTTTGGCCAGTTCCAGAGCCCTTTGATTGAGAGCTTCTCCAATGCCCTGTCCTCGAGCCGCTTCATCCACCACCACATCCTCAATCCAGGCGCGCACACCCGTAGGAATCTGAAACAGCGCCAGCGTGAGTGTTCCCATGATGCCTTGATCGTTTCTTGCAACCAGAAGGCGGATAACATCGGAATCGACCATCTGCTGGAGTTCTCGGGGTGTCGGCAGTGCAGCGGACCGGCTGAGCTGGACCATCAATCGTTCCAACGCCTCAACCAGTTCATCCGTAACTTCAGTGACTTCTTCAACTCTCATTGATAGGCTCAACTGCTCAAAACAGCCTCAATATAGCAC